>JBFZDM010000215.1:0-3139 GCA_041307365.1 Chromatiaceae bacterium
GGGTCCCGACGCCACCGGCACGGCGGGGGCCGTGCTGGGCGGCCCACCAGCCGGAGGCGGCGGCCAGGGGCAGGAGCAGGAAGAGCCACTCCGTCATGGCCAGGGTGCTCCAGCAGGGCCAGAAGTTGACCTCCGGCGGCAATATCGGATGCTCGATGGCGTTGGGCGCGATGGCGAATCCACGGTGGCGGTGTCACTGGAGGGTGAGATGCGGCTATCATACAGGCAGGAGGCCGGCGAGACTCGCGGGTCTTGCGCCCTTGCCCAGGGTAAGGAGGGCAGGGGACAGGGGTCCGATGGGTACCAGCCCTGAAGAAGAGGGCCCTGGCCAGTGCAACGACCAACTAGGGGAGTCACCCCATGTCAGAACTCGCGGGAAAAGTCGCCGTCGTTACCGGTGCCGCCGGCAATCTTGGGCGCGCCGTCTGCCAGGCCCTGGCCGCGAAGGGTGTTTGCGTCGCCCTCCTGGGCCGGGACAGCCAATCCCTGGAGCAGGCGCGGGCGGAACTGGGTGACGACGCCGGCGCCTTCGCCGCCGATCTCCTCGATCCCCAGGCTCTCGGCGAGGCCATTGCCGCCGTCATGGCCCGCTTCGGTCGCATCGATATTCTCGCGAACATCGCTGGCGGCTTCACCATGGGTCCGCCCCTCCACGAGACCAGCGACCGGGACTGGGACCTGATGATGGACATCAACGCCCGCACCGTCTTCAACGCCTGCCGTGCCGTCATCCCCCACCTCCTTGCCCGGGGCGGTGGGCGCATCGTCAATGTCGCCGCCCGCGCCGCCCTCCAGGGCCAGGGGTACATGGCCCCCTATTCCGCTTCCAAGGCCGTTGTCATCCGCCTTACCGAGAGCCTGGCCGCCGAGTACCGGGATCAGGGCATCACGGCCAACTGCGTCCTCCCCGGCACCCTGGATACCCCGGAGAACCGCGCCGCCATGCCGGACGCGGATCACGGCCGCTGGGTCCCCACCGCCGCCCTCGCCGATGTCATCCTCTTCCTGGTCTCGGACGCCGCCCGCGCCGTGAACGGCGCCGCCATCCCGGTGTATGGGCAAAGCTGAGCCAAGGAGATAAATGACTAACCTGACCAGATATTTAGGGCGTCCCTGCCGGGTCCTTGCGGCCCTGGTCATGGCGCCGCTCCTGGCGGTGGCGCAGCCTCCCCTGGACGAGGATACCCAACGGCTCCTCATCGGCGCCGTCACCGCCGCCGTGGAGCTGGACCTCTACAATGCCCGCTGCCGGAGCGACCAGTCCGGCCGCCGCGCCGATAATCTGAACAAGGCCCTGGCGAGCAAATTCCGTATGACGGTGCTCAAAGTCCAGGACGACCTCTTCCCCGAGCGATCCTACCGCCGCGTCCAGGAGCGGCTTCAAAACGATTTTCTCAATCGGCTCAAGGAGGCTGGTGGTTGCGGTGGCGCCAAGGAAGCGGGGATGGCCGCGGAACTGGGCGAACGCTACGATGCCCTTTTCCGCCAGATCGAACGGTTACCCTGATGAGCAGGCTGGCCATGCCCGCGGCCCCGCCAGGCCCTTCCGATAGCCCTTTTGATAGGATCGCGCCTTTTCCGGAGTTGGACGATGACTGATATTCGCGTGGCGATCGCGGGCGCCGGTGGGCGCATGGGCCGTGCCCTGACCCAGGCGGTCACCCAGACCCAGGGCCTGGTGGTCGCGGTGGCAAGCGAGCAGCCAGGTAGCCCCCTGCTCGGGCGGGACGCGGGGGAACTGGCGGGCGTCGAGGGTCTCGGCGTGGCGGTGCGGGCGGATCTGGAGCCCGTCATCGATGCCTTCGATGTCCTGATCGACTTCACGGCCCCGGCGGCCACCCTGGCCCATCTGGCCCTCTGCCGTGGGGCCGGGCGGCGGCTGGTAATCGGCACCACGGGCTTTGACGCCGCTGGCCGAGGGGCCATCGCGGCGGCGGCGGGTGAGACTGGCATCGTCTTCGCGCCCAACATGAGCGTGGGGGTCAATCTCTGCTTCAAACTCCTCGCCATCGCGGCGCGGGTCCTGGGCGATGAGGTGGATATCGAAATCATCGAGGCCCATCACCGACATAAGGTGGATGCCCCCTCCGGGACGGCCCTGCGCATGGGCGAGGTCATTGCCGAGGCCTTGGGCCGGGACCTGGAAAAGGTTGCCGTCTATGGCCGGGAGGGACACACGGGTGCGCGGGAACGGCGGACCATCGGCTTCGAGACCATCCGGGCCGGCGATGTGGTGGGGGAACACACGGTCTGGTTCGCGGCCGATGGCGAGCGGCTGGAGATCGCCCATAAGGCATCTAGCCGCCTCACCTTTGCCCGGGGCGCGGCGCGGGCGGCGCGTTGGATCGCTGGCCAGGAGCGGGGCCTCTACGACATGCAGGACGTGCTCGGGCTCAAGACCCTGTGATCCCGCGGCGGCAGCCCGAATCCCGCCGTGAACGCTTGTCTCGGGTATCTCGTTCCAGGATCCCCCTAACCCCCATCTCCCGGGGTAGCTCGCCAACGGGCTGTCGTCAGGATTCCCGGAGCAGGCCATCCGCGATCGGCGAGACGCCAGCGAGAGACAAGGGTCTTGAGGACGGCCCCGGTTACCGGCGCCGCGCGTGACTCCCCTTGGCGGGGCGACCCTTGTCTGGATTTCGCAGCAGGATATGGACGGCGCCCGTGCCACCCTCCCTTCGGGGGGCGGAGCAGAAGGCGAGAACATTCTCCCGCAGGCGCAGCCAGTAGTTGACCTTGCGCTTGAGGACCGGCTGTCGCTCCTCGGAGCCTTGGCCCTTGCCATGGATGATGCGGGCACAGCGGACGCGGCGGCGGGCGCACTCGGCGAGAAATTCGTTGCAAAGCTGGGCGGCGAAGACGACGGTCAGGCCATGGAGGTCCAGCTCCAGTTCCGGTTCGATGGCACCACGCTGGAGGTCGGCGAGGACGCGCTTCTGGACCCCGGCCCGGGCGAAGAGCAGGAATTCCTGGGTCTCTACCTCCGCCTCCGACAGCAGGGCCTTTTCTTCCTCGCGCAAATTCTCGGGCTGCTGGATGGGGTAGGGTGGCGGCCGCCGGCGCCAGGGTTCCGGGCGATCCTGGGACAGGGGCTCGGCGTCCGCCACCTCGGCGCGAAATAGCTGGCCATCGGTATCGT
>JBFZDM010000233.1:0-4103 GCA_041307365.1 Chromatiaceae bacterium
TTGTTCGGAAAGGGCCGCCAACATAGGATTCATCTCCGGAAATAGCTGAGGAATAAACTCAAGAATACCAAAAAGACCCCCACCCTTTCCAGCCGGATGGAAGGCCAAAGGTGCTAGCTAACCAGCCGGCCCTGAGCGGCCAGCACCGCCAGGTGGCGTTGGGCATCGAAGAGATGACGCCCCCAGTGGATATGAAAGCCCCCGAACAAGCCCTCCAGGGCGCGTTCCGGGGAGATTGCCGCCAGGGTCAAGCCTTGACTCAGTTCGCAGTAGATATCGGTGAGATCGTCCGCCAGACTGCCAGTCATGGTCGCCGGCTCCCCCACCTGGTCGAACTCCAGCCAGTAGCCATCCCTCTCGCCGAGGCGGTCACGCAATCGCATATAAAGCTCGAACCGGGCATCCAGGTCCGCCGCGAGGTCCGCGGCCGAATCCGTACCGCCGCCAAGCGAGACCAAGGCCGCGTGGAGCCGTGGCAAGACTTCCGCCACCTGCGCCAACCAAGCCGGATCGTCCCGACAGTCACCTTCGATCAGCCGGCAATAACGTTGAGCGAGGACCATCAATTCCTGGAACGGATGGATCATCTGGAATCGCTCCGGGCAAGTACTACGGTATATGTAAAGAGGATAGTCGAGAATCAAGCCTTCGTTTGGCGCCAGCCTGGTTTAACATGGCCCTTCTCCATCCACCCGGCATGGCCAAGATGTCCGCGCCCCCCTTATCCCCCGTCCTACTCTGCATCGGCGGCCACGATCCCAGTGGCGGCGCCGGCATCCAGGCGGATGCCGAGGCCGCCCGCGCCGCCGGCATCCACGCGGCGACCGTCGTTTCCTGCCTTACCAGCCAGGACACCCATGGCCTGCGCGGACTCTGGCCCCAGCCGCTGGAACAGATCGAGGAGGAGTGCCGCATGATCCTTGCCGACAGCGAGGTCAAGGCCATCAAGATTGGCCTGATCGGCGGATCCCCTCTCGCCCGCTGGCTATGTCATCTCGCGGATGAATACCCGGAACTGCCCTGGGTGCTGGACCCCGTGCTGGCCACCGGCGCCGGGCAGAAAGTCACGGACGCCGGCCTCATCGATCAGATCCGGGCCAGACTGCTCGGCCGTTGTAGCCTGGCGACACCGAACCTCCCCGAAGCCCAGACCCTGAGCGGCGCCAGGGACCCGGACGACTGCGCCGGGCGCCTCCTTGCCAGCGGCTGCCCCTGGATCCTGATCACGGGCACCCACGCCGCGAGCCCAGAGGTGGTCAACCGCCTCTATGGCCGCGATGGCAGCCAGCGCTCATGGAGCTGGCCACGCCTGCCCTGGGAATATCACGGCTCGGGCTGCACCCTGGCCAGCGCCATCGCCGCCCGCCTCGCCCTGGGCCAAGCCATGGAGATGGCGGTGGCAGAGGCCCAGGACTACACCTGGCGCAGCCTCAAAACCGCGACCCGCACCGGCCGGGGCCAATGGACGCCCAACCGCCTGCCGCCGGTTGCCAGCGGCGGCATAACCCCCGAGAATGCCAAGCCCTAGATCGCAGCCGGCCCCCACCTGCTCGCGGGGATTTCCGGGGTCTTCGCCGCCCCACGTGACCCCCGTCCACGCCTGCGCCGGCCTTTTTCCCGGCACGCTCATCGACCAGGAGACTCACAGCCATGTCCCGATCCCACGACCTCTTCGCCGCGGCCCAGCGCCACATCCCCGGCGGCGTCAATTCGCCGGTGCGCGCCTTCCGGAGCGTCGGCGGCGACCCGGTCTTTTTCGAGCGGGCCAGCGGACCCTACGTCTTTGATGCCGACGGCCGGCGTTACATCGATTACGTCGGCTCCTGGGGCCCCATGATCCTGGGCCACGCCCACCCCGCGGTCATCGCCACCGTCAGCGAACGCATCCAGTCCGGTCTCTCCTTCGGCGCCCCCACCGAGCTGGAGACCCGCATGGCCGACAAAGTCTGCGAACTGGTACCCTCCATGGACCTGGTGCGCATGGTCAGCTCCGGTACCGAGGCCACCATGAGCGCCATCCGCCTGGCGCGTGGCTTCACCGGCCGCGACCTGCTGGTGAAATTCGAGGGCGGCTATCACGGCCACGCCGATTCCCTGCTGGTCAAGGCCGGCTCCGGCGCCCTCACCCTGGGCGAACCCAGCTCCCCCGGCGTGCCCGCCGCCCTGGCGGAACTGACCCTGACCCTGGCCTACAACGACCTCGACCAGGCGCAAGAGGTCTTCGACCGCCGCGGCGGCGAGATCGCCTGCGTCATCGTCGAGCCCGTGGCCGGTAACATGAACTGCATCCCGCCCGTCCCCGGCTTCCTGGAAGGGCTGAGAGAACTCTGCGATGCCTACGGCGCCCTGCTTATCTTCGACGAGGTGATGACCGGCTTCCGGGTCGCCCTCGGCGGCGCCCAGGCCCTCTACGGAGTCACCCCGGACATCACCACCCTGGGCAAGGTCATCGGCGGCGGCATGCCGGTGGGCGCCTTCGGCGGCCGGCGCCAGGTGATGGAAAAGATCTCCCCGCTTGGCCCCGTCTATCAGGCCGGCACCCTGTCAGGCAACCCGGTGGCCATGGCCGCCGGTCTCAAGACCCTCGAACTCATCTCGGTCCCCGGCTTCTATGAAGCCCTGGGCGCCATGACCCTTCGTCTCACGGACGGCATCAAGGCCAAGGCCGCCACCGCCGGCGTCCCCCTGACCACCAACCAGGTGGGCGGCATGTTCGGCCTCTTCTTCACCGAGGCGGACCAGGTGACGGATTTCGCCGGCGCCACCGCCTGCGACCAGGCCCGCTTCCGCGCCTTCTTCCACGCCATGCTGGCGCATGGCCAATACCTGGCCCCCTCCGCCTTCGAGGCCGGCTTCGTCTCTTCCGCCCATACCCAGGCGGACATCGACGCCACCCTGGCGGCGGCTGGAGAGGTCCTGGGCGCCATCGGCGGCTAGAGGCGGGGCGGGCTGGCCCCGCAAGCCGGCCTCTAGCCCGGCAGCCTGAATCAGGCGCCCACGAGCCGCGACGAGCGCCTGACTCGGCCAACCTCGCCTACACTAACGGCCATGGCCCCATCCCTCATCGCCTAGGAACCCGCCGCCATGAACCCTGACTATTGGCACCAACGTTGGCTCAAGGGCGAGACCGGCTGGCATCAGGATGCCATCAACCCCCATCTCCAGGAGTACTGGCCACCACCGAGCCTGGCACCCGGCGCTCGGGTCTTGATTCCCCTCTGTGGCAAGAGCCTGGACATGCTATGGCTGGCCGGCGAGGGCTACCGCGTCCTGGGGGTGGAGATCAGCCCGCTCGGGGTCGAGACCTTTTTCACCGAAAACGGCCTGACGCCAGCAATCAGCGAAGACCCGCCCTTCCGCCGTTATCGCGTCGATGAACTGGAAATCCTCCGCGGCGATTTCTTCCATCTGAGGCCGGATCAGGTGGCGGGGGTATCCGCCGTCTTCGACCGCGCCTCCCTGATTGCCTTGCCGCCAGCCATGCGTCCCGCTTATGCCCTCCACCTGCAAGACCTGCTCCCGGCGGCCAGGATTCTGCTGGTGACCCTGGACTACGACCAGGCGGAGATGGCAGGCCCGCCCTTTGCCGTCTCCGAGGCCGAGGTCCGCGCCCTCTACGAGGAGCGCTTCGTGGTGAAGGAGATCGCGGCCCTCGACATCTGGGCGGAAACCCCCCGCTATCGGGAGCGAGGCCTGAGCCGGATCATGGAACGGGTATTCAGCCTGCACCCCCGGCAACAAGTCTGATCGGCTTCAGCATCACCAGGGCCCGCTGCCGTTCCTGGTGCTGCTCGTAGTCCTCGACCACGGCACGTACGCGCCCGTTCTGGGTCAGCACCAGGGTGGTCGGCTCCACGCGGATCTTATCCAACAGGCGGCTGGCGTCGGCCTTGAATTCGCTGAGGCTCAGTATTGTTTCGCTCATCGCAACGACCAGAGTCGGACCAAATTTAGATAGAGTCGAGGATGGCCGTCAGGGGGACGGCCGATCAACCCCCGCGGCGCTCGCCCCCCCTTCGATCGAGCCGGTACGACCCAGGGGATCCGACCTTGCCGAATTGCTGGCCCGCATCACGCCCGAGAACCTGCACGTAGAAGTTGAC
>JBFZDM010000243.1:0-3991 GCA_041307365.1 Chromatiaceae bacterium
TCGAGACGTCGCCCGGTAACTTCCAGTGGGGCTACGCCTTCAGCGAACAGCCAACCAAGGGCGAGTTCGTCGCCGCCATCACCGCCATTGCAGAGGCAGGCTATACCGATCCCGGCGCCACTAATGCCGTGCGCAACTGCCGCCTGCCTGGCTCGCCTAACCTCAAGCCCGGCAAGGACGGCTTCCTTGCCCGTCTGGTCGAGTTCCATCCGGGCCGCGAGTATACGCTGGCCGACATCTGCGCTGGTCTGGGCGTGACGCCCGGTCCCGCCGAGAACGCCAGCATCCAAGGGATCAAGCTCCGCGACACCGGCACCGACAGCGTTCTCCGCTGGCTGTCCGATCAGGGGCTGGTGCTCTCGCAGGTCAACCAAGAGGGCTGGTGCGGCGTCGTCTGCCCGAACCATGCCGAGCATACGGACGGCCAGATCGAAGCGCGGTATTCACCGATCAACCGCGCGTTCTGCTGCTATCATGCACACTGTGACCACCTCGACAGCAATGCGTTCCTTGCATGGGTTAGCGAACAAAACGGGCCTTCAGTTCAACCGGGCTTCCGTGAAGAGCTAGTCGCTGAGCGCATGGCTAAGGTGGCGGAAGCGATCCAGCCGACGCGGGAGTTCCCCGACGTGGCAGCCGAGGTTGTGGCCGAGGTGGACCGGAAGGAACTGGGCCGCCTGACAAAGCGCGAGTGGTTCACCCGGTTCGCCTACGTCGTCGAGGATGGCACCTACTTTGACATGATCGACCGCTGCGAGATGACGCGGTCCGCCTTCAACGCGGTGTTCCGTCACGTCGATTGCAAGTCGATACACACAAACCGCCAGATCGAACCGTCCGTCTGCTTCGACGAGAACCGCCAAGCGGCGGGCGGGCGCGTGCTGCGCGGCGTCACCTATGCCGCGGGCGAGAGCGTGCTGGTGGCGCGTGACGGCGACGTCTACGGCAACCGCTGGGTTGATGCCCGGCCTGACCTGTCCGGTGCCGCCAGCGGCGCGGGCGTCACGCCGTGGCTCGACCATGCCAAGCTGCTGATCCCCGACGATGTCGAGCGTGAGCACGTCCTCGACGTCATGGCGTACAAGCTCCAGCACCCGGAGGTGAAGATCAACCACGCGATCCTGCACGGCGGCGATGAGGGCTGTGGCAAGGATACGCTGTGGTATCCGTTCATCTGGAGCGTCTGCGGGCCGGGCTTGCGCAATCGCGGGCTGGTAGACGCTGACGGCATTAACAGCCGTTGGGGCTACGCCTTGGAGAGCGAAATCCTGATCCTGAACGAGCTGAAGGAACCGGAGGCGAAGGAACGCCGCGCGTTGTCCAACAAGCTGAAGCCCATCATCGCCGCGCCGCCTGATACGCTGACCATCGAGCGCAAGGGCCTGCATCCGTATGACATGGTCAACCGCCTGTTCGTCCTTGCCTTCACCAACGATCCGGTGCCGCTGTCGCTGCCGTCTCAGGATCGGCGTTGGTTCTGCATCTGGTCACACGCGCCCAAGATGGCCAAGGCTGACGCCGTGGCGCTGTGGAAGTGGTACAAGGGCGGCGGCTTGCAGGCGGTCGGGCGTTGGCTGGCGGATCGTGACGTGTCAGCGTTCAATCCGAAGGCCATGCCGCCTTGGACGGACTACCGCACCCGCCTGATCGAGACGGGCCGCAGCATGGCAGAGAGTTACGTCATTGAGCAGGTGCTCCAGCCGTCGCGCGAGTTCGCGGCCGGTGTCATCGCGTCGCCGTTCCACAAGTTGTGCAGCGCGCTTCAGCAGGGCGCACCTGGCGGCGTGAAGATACCGCAGGCGGCGCTGCTGCATGGGCTGAAGGAAGCCGGATGGATCGACCTTGGCGCGGTCAAGTCCGCCGAGTTCCAGACGAAAAAGAACCTGTGGGCGCGGCCTGATATGGTCAAGTCCTACAACAAAAGCGACCTGCGGCGCATGGTCGAGCACGCCGCAGGTCCGGGATTGACGATCGTCAAGTCCTAAAGGTCAAGCCATGCGGCCACGATGGCGGCGGCGAGGGTAGCGGCAAGGATCACCATTTGCTGCGGGCCTTCCGCCGCCAGTCACGCAGGACGGCCACAAGCTCGACGCCGCACAGGGCGACCAGTACCCAGCCGCCAAGCGATCCTCCGAAGAAAAAGGCATACCAGAGCCATTGGACGGTATTCTCAGGCATCGGGACGGCCCCCCGTTACGATCTGATCCAAGGCGGTGTCGCGGGCCTTCACTTCAGCCGCGAAGGCATCCGCGAGGGCGTCGATCTCCTCCTCCATGCGGCGCTTGATCTCGGTCAGGCGTTCCTTGAACGTCTCGCCCAGCACCTTGTTATGCGCGCGTTCGGTTTCAATGTCGGAAATCATCTTTTGCAAGCTCATGCTTCAATACTCCGGTTGTGGTTCAGGTTGCGATAGGTCAGGCCGTTTGCGCGGGGACTAGCTAGCGTCGGCGCATGTGCGGGCGGTTCGTAAAAGTCCAGCTCCGGCTCGTCACGCGGTGGCCAGATCAGGAAGCGGGCGGCTGACAGGCCGACCGCAAGGCCAACGAAAACACCAATAAAAAAGGTCATCTGCATGCTAGGGTATCCTCCACTAATGCGATTTCTGCCGCGTGTTGACCTTGCGCCACCGCGGCATTGAAGCGGCGCAGGGAATTGATGACGGTTGAGTGGTCCGAGCGGTCTAGCCAGGTGGCGATCTTGCACAGGCCGATGTCTGGGCGGCGGCGCCGCAGCTCCCACGTCGCGTGATGGCGGGCAAGGGCGACGGGCCGCGAGCGATCCCTGCCGCGCAGGACTGGCACGGGGACGCCGTGCGCGTTGGCGACCGCCTCGATCACGGCCTCGGCCTCAGGGAAGGCCGCCAGCGGGCGCTCGTCGTTCGTGTGGATCTTGGCCCGCAGTTCTACGGTTAGCAGGCTGGCGACGCGGAACACGGTCAGCGGGCCGCCCGCAAGGGCGACAAGCTCGTCCAAATAGCGGCGCAGGCGGTGCTCGATTTCGGTTGCAGTCAATGGCGGCTCAGTATATGCCATCAGGTGTTTCCTCCCCATCTCACTGGCCCCCGGCTTTTGTCGGGGGTTTTTTCTTTGATAAGCCCGCGGCGCTCCGCTTCCTTGTAAGCAGCATCGCCCAAGACGACGATGCGCAGCAGTTCAGCGTCCGATACGTCGCTCAGGTCATGGGGCGCGGTCATGTGAAGGACCGATCAAGGCGGCGCATAAGCTCGCGGGCTTCGCCTTCTAGGTACTCGATGCGCGTTTCGGCGTGTGCCAGCTCGTCGCGTGTCTTTTCGTATAGTTCACAAATGCCCTGCATGTCTTCTAGCGTATCGGCCAGCGCGCGCATGGTTTGCGCCGCGCTTGTGGTGAGGCCGGTGCACATGCGGGCGTGTTCGATCAACGCGCGCGTTGGCATTTGCATAAGGTGGGTGTAGTCAAGTGTCATGGTCTAGGTCCTTCTCGTTTAGGATTAACGCCAGGTCGCGCAACAGCGCTGGCATGTCAGTGGGTGGCCATGAGATTTCACCCGTGTCGGGATCGCGGCGGATGTGGTGCGCGGTGGCCATGCGCTCAGGATCGGGCAGCATGGCCCCGTTGCGGTATAGGGGCGGCCTAATCATTGGCGGCCAGCGCGTACCAGTCGATCCGCTCATCATCGGCTAGCGCTTCGCAGACGCGCGCGTCGATAAACTCGCGGTCGAGGTCCTTATACAGGACGTGGAACAACGGCTCATGCGGCGCAATTTTGGTATAGATGCGCGCCTTGTTCTCGCCAGGCTTTGGACCGTCGAAATGAAACTCGGTAACGTCCCAATCAACCGGACCTTTGCGGCCATCGGGCAAGTCCCAATCAATGCGCAAATCACAATCTGCCTCAAATAGACAGACGCCGTCTTTCCAAGCGCGGACAGTGTACGGGATATACAGGTATTGATAGTGCATTGGACTAGCTCCTACGGTCACGGGGTTATGATGAAGAAGACGTAGAGGAA
>JBFZDM010000259.1:0-2547 GCA_041307365.1 Chromatiaceae bacterium
AAGATGCCGCATAGTCCAGAAGGCTGGTTGGCGGTGCCGTCGAAGCGGTTGAAGTCGGTGGCGGGCTTGCGGGTACAGCAGCCAGCAAGCCCCAGCCCGGCGGCCAGCGCCAGAGCGAGCCAGGTCCGCATCCCCCCTCCCCTGCATACCCAAGGTGACACGCTACAACTCAGCCCACATGCGCACCAAGTTGGCATAGGATCGGTCCACATAACCCGTGGTAGGCGTGCCCGGGGCCTCTTTCAGCAGGGACTCGCGGGCCAGGTTGAGTTCGTAGAGCAGCTCGCGCCGGGCGGCGTCGCGGACATAGCTCTGGATCCAGGTCAGGGCCACCAGGCGTTCGCCGCGCGTGACAGGGGCCACTTGGTGGAGACTGGCGGAAGGATAGACCACGGCGTCGCCGGCCCCCAGCTTGACCTTCTGGTCACCAAAGGAGGTGCGCACCACCAATTCGCCACCGTCGTAGTGCTCCGGGGGGTTGAGGAAGATGGTCATGGAGACGTCGGTGCGAAAGCGCGGCCCGGTCGAGCCCATGATGGGATCGTCCACATGATCGCCATAGGTCATACCCGGCTCGTAACGGGCAATGATGGGGTCGGCGACCCGGTGTGGCAGGGCCCCGAAGCGAAAGGACTCGTTATGGCCCAGGCTGGCCATGATGACCCGGATCAGGCGCCGCATCCTCTGTTCGTCGGCTTGCAATTCCAGATTGTGCTTGACCCGGGCGGCGGCGAAACCGGCGCTGAGCCGACCATCGACGAAGGAGGCACCCTGGAGGATTTCATGGATCTTATCAACCTGGGCGGCATTGAGCAGGCTGGGGATAGTGAGGAGCATGACGGCTGGTCCCCTAATTTGAACGGTTGGACGGGTGGATCGGCGAGCCCCGGGAGGGGTGCCAGGATTCTGCTAGAATGCCTTTTTACGTCTACTCGCGAAAGGGGATAAACCATGCTCCTCAAGGTCATCATCGATGATCAAGAACTCAATCTCGAAGTTCCCGACCAGTTACCGAGGGAGGGTGAGGCCTTCTTCGCCAAGCTGGATGCCGACATGGACCAGGGCTGGCAGATGAGTCGCGAGTGGGTCCCCAAGCCCAATCAAATCGAGCGCTGCCAGATCGTAGGTGACAAGCTGCTGACCGCCCTGGAAAAGGAAAACGAGAAGCTGGGCATGCTCATGGCCGGCTACATCCTCAGCCGCTTGCCCGGAGTGGAAACCCTGACCCTGGATACCCATGGCGAGATGCAGAACACCGTCTTCAGCGTCGCCACCAACCCCCTGACGACCGCCGCAACCCCAAGCAATGCCGCCACAGGTGAGTTGGCGAGCATGGCGGGGACCCCCTTCGCGCCAAGCCCTGCACCCATGGGTCTCGACAAATTCCAGGCCCTGGAACAGGCGGGCAACGACGTCACCCAGGTCTTCAAGGTTGGCAAGGGCTATCGCTTCTCCGTCTACGACCACGCCAGCGGCCAGTGGCTGGATGCCCCCCTGGTCACCAAGGAGGCCGACGCCGAACGCCTGCGCCAGGCTGCTTTCAAGGCCCGCTTCGAGTCTCTGCGGCAACAGCCTGGCTGATCCGACTCCCGCTTTGGGTATACCTGGCAAGATAGACCATCCGGCTTCTCAACCCATTCAGCCATCGATTCCCCCATTGATCATCGGAGAGTTACCCCATGACGACGCCGATTGAGCGCGAGAAGGAACGTATCCGCGCGGTAACCCGCCTGCTCCACCAGGCGTGCAAGCCCATCCGCATCCTGCGCGCCCTCGACTGGGCGCCCGAGGTTAAGGAGTCTTTCCTGGCGGGCGGTAGCCGCGAACTGCCGCGGGTGACCTATCCTTTATTTGACCCCACACCCAGCATCGAGTTGGTGCGCGAGGCCCGCCGCCAGATCGTGCCCTTTACCACCATCGACATGTGGCTAGAGCGGCATGCCCAGTCGATCGAGCTCGGGGCGCGGATGTTGGCGGCGGTGGGCACCCCCAGCTTCTTCGAGTTTGGCCGCCAACTCTATGGCGAACCAAAGGCGCCCTTGCGCTATGTCGCTATCACCCCCCTTGAGCTGGCGCAAAGCGTCCTGGATACCATTACCCAACTCGCCCACATCGAGATCTCCACGGCCCCACCGGCCTATCACAGTGCCGAGGAGGTAGCGGTGGATCTGGATCACGCGGTGCGCACCCATTTCGGCGACCAGGCGCCCGCCATCGAACTGGTTGACCGCCTCTCCGCCAATGCCCTGGCGACCTCCCGGGCGATCCGCGTCCGCCGAGGCGCCCGCTTTACCGACCGCGACTTCACGCAACTGCTGCATCATGAGGCCTTCATCCACGTTGCCACCTCCCTCAACGGCAAGGCCCAGACCGACCTGCCGCTCCTGGCGGCCGGGCATCCAGGTACCACGCGCACTCAAGAGGGCCTGGCTGTCTTCGCCGAGGTGATCAGCGGCGCGATCGAACTCGACCGGCTGCGGCGGCTGGCGGATCGGGTGCTGGCCATCCAGATGGCCATCGAGGGCGCGGATTTTCTGGAGGTCAATG
>JBFZDM010000308.1:0-6747 GCA_041307365.1 Chromatiaceae bacterium
TCGTCGGCAACCGGGGTCACGCAGCCAGCCGGGAAGCGGGGCCGGTCGCGCCGCCGGGCCTTGACCAAGGCAAAGCGCTCCCCAAGGGCGCGTGATTCGGGGTCCATCAGGATGTGGGGCATATCGCTCTCGTCCCGCCGCGCCTCCGGTGACTAGCAGCCAGGAGCGGCAAATGGAACCACCAGGGGCCATGCCGGTCGGCAAAGTGGTCGTGGCGGCGTAGAATAAGGGTCACGCGGGTCTGGCGCTCCATGCCGGTCCCGGGGGAAGGCCGGCGTTTCCTCGCGCGATCGAACCTTCGAGGGAGATCCGCCTCTCGCCGTCCAGTCAGTGTCTCGCCCTGGGCTTGGGTGTTTTCATCCCGGGCCCCCTTGCCAGGAGAACCCCGCGGATGATCGCGCATCACGCCCTGGTCCTCAATCTCCATCAGCCGGCCGGCAATCTCCAGGCCATGCTCGACGCCGACAATTGGGAGGCGAGGGAGATCCTCTACGCCCTCGACCGCATCCCCCGCAGCCTTTGGGGCCACGAAGACCTGGCGCGGGTCCACCTGTCCCTGTCCGGCACCCTGTTGGAGACCCTGTCGGACCCGGCCTTCCAGACGCGGGTCCATGGTATCGTCGATTGCGGATCCCTGTTGTGGCAACTCCAGAATCAGAACCTGATCGAGATCCTGGGCACCGGCTATTACCACCCGGTGCTGCCCCTGATCCCGGAGTCCGACCGCCAGCAGCACCTGCAACGCTGGCTGGGTATTGCCCGTCACCTCTTCTGGCGGCCCGCCTTTCAGGGCTTCTGGCCGCCGGAGATGGGCTTTTCGATGGAACTGATCCCCTTGCTGAGGTCCCAGGGTTACCGTTATGTCCTGGTCGATAGTGAGCACGTCGAGCCCGTCACCCCGATGAAGTGGCACGAACTGCGGTATCGGCCCCATGTTGCCCGCTACCAGGGCGCCGAGATTCTGGTGATTGTGCGCGACCGTGACCTGTCCAATGCCCAGGAGTCCGGCATGGAGCTGGACTGGTTCCTGCGCGAGGTCGAGGAGCGTACCAAGTGGTGTGACTTCCCGCCCCTGGTGACCACCTGCACCGACGGCGAGAATGGCGGCTGGTTCCGCAACACCACCCCCGGCGCCAACTTTTGGACCGCTTTCTACCTCCCCCTGCTGGAGCGCCTGCGCGCCGGTCAGTCAAACGTCGCGCCCACCTTCATCTCCGATTACTTGAACGCCCATGGCCCCAGCGGCGAGGTCTGGATCGAGACCGGGGCCTGGAACACGGGCTGGCACGACGGCCGTGACTTCACCCAATGGACCGGTTCCAGCACCCAGAAGGCGTCCCAGAACGCCCTGCGCATCCAGAATCGCGCCCTCGACCAGGTCCGCGCCCGGGTCCAGGAACTGGGCCTGGACAAGGACGAGGCCTTGGCGCGCGATCTGGAGGAGGCCACCTGGCGTCTGCTGCGCGCCGAGACGAGCTGTAACTTCTACTGGGGCGAGGCCTGGATCGGCCGGGCCGAGGCCGATCTCGAGGTATCCCGCCAGGCCCTGGACCGGGTGGGCGCGCACCTCCCCGAGCCTCCCAGGATCCCAGTCCCAGCCCACTCCCCCATCCCACAGGAAGGTTCCTTGCCGTGAATCCGCTTCCCGAATATCTCGAAGGCGTCCCCAATGTCTCTGGCCACGAGGCCGAGGTGGGGCAAACCCTGGCCGCCGGCGCCGTCAAGACTCTGTTCCGCGACCGGGGTGGCATCGACTTCGGCCAAATTCGCGCCGCCACCGCCATCGCCCTGCACATGCATCAGCCCCTGATTCCCGCCGGCGGCGGTGACTTGCGGACCGCCACCCTCATCGGGAATCTCCAGCACATGATGGAGCACCCGGGCATCGGCGATAACCACAACGCCTCCGTCTTCGCCTGGTGCTACAAGCGCATGGGCGAGTTCATCCCCCAGCTTATTGACGAAGGCAAGTCGCCGCGGGTCATGCTGGAATATTCCGGCACCCTGCTGCACGGCCTGCGCCAGATGGGTCGCGACGACGTCATCGACGCCCTCAAGGGCATCACCTGCAACCCGGTTTATAACTGGGCGGTGGAGTGGCTCGGCATGCCCTGGGGCCACGCCGTCGCCCCTTCCACCCCGGTGCAGGACTTCCGGCTCCATGTGCGTGCCTGGCAGCATCACTTCGCCGCCATCTTCGGCTGGGAGGCCCTGGAGCGGGTGCGCGGCTTCTCGCCCGCCGAGATGGCCCTGCCCAACCACCCGGATGTCGCCTACGAATTCGTCAAGACCCTGCGGGACTGCGGCTATCAATGGGTCCTGGTCCAGGAGCACACGGTCGAGCAGGCGGAGAACGGCCGTCACCCGCAGCGCCCGCACCTGCCGCACCGTCTGGTCTGCACCAATTCCCGGGGCGAGACCGCCGACATCATCGCCATCATCAAGACCCAGGGCTCGGACACCAAGCTGGTCGCCCAGATGCAGCCCTGGTACGAGGCCCAGGGCCTCAATCGCCTCGAACTCGCCGGCCGCTTGGTGCCGCCGATCGTCACCCAGATCGCCGACGGCGAGAACGGTGGCGTCATGATGAATGAGTTCCCGCCCAAGTACCTGGAGGTGGTGCGCGCCGCCAGCGGCTCCGCCGTGCCCCTCATGAACGCCAGCGAATACCTGGAGCACCTCTTTGCCCTGGGTATCCGCCCGGCCGATCTGCCGGTGGTCCAACCCCTCTTCCACGGCAAGATCTGGGAGCGGATGCAACCCGGGGACGGACCCGAGCGCCTGGCCAGCGTGATCGATGAGATCAAGCGGTCCGATCATCGCTTCCATATGGAGGGTGGGAGCTGGACCAATGACCTTTCCTGGGTGCGGGGCTATGAAAACGTCCTGGGCCCCATGGAAGAGGTCAGCGCCCTTTTCAACCAAAAGGTGCTCGGGCCTGGCGTGTTCAGCGATCAGCATCGCTACCGTAATGCCCTTTTTCACCTCATGTCGTCCCAGACCAGTTGCTACCGCTACTGGGGCCAGGGCCTGTGGACCGACTATGGCCGCGAGATCTGTCGGCGGACGGGGGAAATACTGCGCAATGACTTCGCTTGATGCCCTTACCCGTGAAGACGAGCCAGGATTTTCGGGCTTGACAGGCTATTGAAGGCGGGGGGCGGCCCGTTTCCGACCCCACCCCGCCGCCAGTTCCCCCAAGGTCATAAGAGAAGACCCGCCAGGATTGACGGCATTTTTAAGGTGCGCGGATCAAGCAACCCTATCCGAGCCGAGAACAATAGAGAACACAGGCACACCATGCCCAGATTGACACCCTTGCAATGGTTCGTTTTCGCGGTCTTCATGGCCTTCTATGGCTTCGCCGTCTTCGCCCTGACCCGCGACTACTATCTGCGCCAGCCACCCCGGAGTCTGGCCACGACCGCCCCGGCGGGCCACGCGACGCCCAAGGCGGCACCGCCGACCTTCATCCAGCGCGAGATGCTCGCTGGCGGGGCGCCCACCCCGGCCCCAACGGACACGGACCCGGAGCAACTCAACCGTGCCGGCGACCAGTTCTTTGCCCAGCAACGCTACGCCGAGGCCATCCCCTACTATCGCCGGGCCCTCGAACTGGCCCCCGGCGACGCGGATGCCAGCAACGACCTGGGGCTCGCCCTCCACTACATCGGCCAGTCCGCCGAAGCCGTCACAATCCTGCGCGCCGGCGCCGAGGGCTCACCAGACTTTCAGCGCATCTGGCTCACCCTCGGCTTCGTCAGCGCCGGGGCCGGCGACCAGACCGGCGCGCGCACGGCTTTGGAAAAAGCGCGTGACTTGGGACCCGACAATGGCATCGGCCAAGAAGCGCAACGCCAGCTCGACCGCCTGGGTGGCAATTGATTGGAAAAATTCTTCAACACTTCCGGCCCCATCAAGCCAGAGGACCATTACGCTATCCCGCCCTTGCAAAGGGTGGACTGGGATGAAATCTAGCACCTGATCGCTTCCGAGCGCTACTTCGTGCTCCACGCCCCGCGCCAGACCGGCAAGACCAGCGCCCTCCTGGCCATGATGGCCACCCTGAACGCCCAGGGACGTTTCGCCTGCGCCTATGCCAACATCGAGGGGGCCCAGGCCGCTCGGGGGGACGAAACCCAGGGGATACCGGCGGCCTGCGACGCCCTGGTGGACGCCATCGAACTCTACCTGGCCAATAGGGAGCTGAAGTCCTGGTACAAAGCCGAGAAAGCCTCCATCGCCCCCCAGCACCTGCTTACGTCGGTCTTACAGCAATGGGCCCAGACCGCCAGCACGCCCGTGGTGCTCCTGCTCGACGAGGTGGACGCCCTGGTGGGCGACACCCTCATCTCCCTGTTGCGTCAGATCCGCGCCGGCTATGCCCAGCGTCCCCGCGCCTTCCCGCAGAGCCTGGTGCTGTGCGGCGTGCGCGACGTGCGGGATTACCGCATGCGCTCGGGCGACCAGGAGGTGATCACCGGCGGTAGCGCCTTCAATATCAAGGCCGTGTCCCTGCGCCTGGGCAATTTCAGCGCGGAGGAGACGCGCGCCCTCTGGCTGCAGCACACCGCGGCCACTGGGCAGGTGTTTGCCGATGCCATCTTCCCCGAGCTATGGGAGGACACCGCGGGGCAACCCTGGCTGGTCAACGCCCTGGGCAATGAAGTGACCTGGAACGACCGGGCAGCCCGGGACCGGACCCGGAGCATCGGCCTGGAGGACTACCGCGCCGGACGCGAGCGACTCATCCAGTCTCGCGCCACCCACCTGGATCAGTTGGCGGACAAGCTCAAGGAGGCGCGGGTGCGCTCGGTCATCTCCCCCTTCTTACAGGGCGCCCCCGATGCCGAGATGAATCCCGACAACGTGGACTACCTGGTCGACCTGGGCCTGCTCCGACGGGAGCCCAACGGCCGGCTGACCCTTGCCAACGCCATCTACCGGGAGATCATCCCCCGGGAGCTGTCCTGGGGCAGCCAGATGGGCATCGAGCAAGAGCAGAGTTGGTACCTGACCCCGGAGCGCCGTCTGGATATGAGCAAGTTGCTGGCGGCCTTCCAGCAATTCTTCCGGGAGAACGGCGATAGCTGGGTGGAACGCTTCGACTACAAGGAGGCCGGGCCCCAGTTGCTCATGCAGGCCTTCCTGCAGCGCATCATCAACGGCGGCGGCCGCATCGGCCGGGAATATGCCTTGGGCCGGCGCCGCACCGATCTCTTTATCGAATGGCCTTCGGACGCGGCCCGGGGGTTTCACGGCCCGGTACAGAAGATCGTGATCGAATTGAAGCTGAAGTATCCGGGCCAGGGCCTGGCCAATACCCTGGCGCGCGGCCTGGAACAGACCGCGGACTACGCCGACCGGGTCGGGGCCGACGAGGCCCATCTGGTCATCTTCGACCGCGATCCCAGCCTTGCCTGGGACGACAAGGTCTGGCGGCGGCCGGAATTCTGCGGCAAACGGGCCATTCTGGTCTGGGGTTGCTAGGTTTACGGGCGGGGATCAGTCCCTAACAGCCAAGGCCACCGTGTAGTGGGCACCCTGCTTGAGCTTGTCGTAATTCCCAAACACCTCGGTCAGATTGCGCTTCATGAACTCGCGCAGCCCGTTGATGGTGACGACGTAGAGGCGGCCACCGGGCTTGAGCCGCTGGCGGGCATCGTGCAGGTAGAGGCTCAGGGCCTCCTTACCGACCTTGGCGGGGATATTGCTGGCGATGAGGTCGAAGCGCAGGGTGGGGTCGAGGTGGCGGAAGCCATCGCTCAACTGGGCGCTGGCGTTGGGCAGGCGGTTGATGGCGGCATTGCGGTTACTGAACTCGACGGCGACGAAGTCCTTGTCCACCATCAGCGTCCGCCCGCCGGGGGCGAGGGCCGCCAGGGCCAGGCCAATGGGGCCATAGCCACAGCCGAGATCCAGGCAATCGTCGTCCGGTCCCACCTCGACATGCTGAAGCAGCAGCCGGGTGCCCTCGTCGATCTCGCGCGGCGAGAAGAGGCCCCAAGTGGAGCGAAAAACGAAGGGGCGGCCTACCAGTTGGGTCTCGAAGACGATGTCTTCCCGCAATTTGTCGAGTTGTTGTTTGGTCAGCATGACTTTGCCCTGGCTGTGAATGGGTTCCCACGGGGTGATCCGTGGGTTGCCCCCTGGATGATCCCGGCGCCGGATCCCCTCCTGGAGATGCTACGGGACGGGACGGGGTCTTGAGGATGGCGCATTCTCCCAGAAACCTTTGCACCCTGGCCCGGTTGCCGCGATTTTATTCCTATCAGCCTGTCGAACCCGATCGGCCACTCTGCTGCCGAAATTTCGATCCAGATTGAAGCAAGGCCCTTGCAGCGCCTTGACGGGTCCCCGAGACTACATCTGCGCAAGCGGTGTTCGGGTCGACACGGGTAAAGATACCCGGCCATCGTCTCCACCGTCAGCCGCGACGGGGATTCGGGACGCTGGGGCCGCCAGGAACCGATCGGCGCGACGGACGTACCAAGGTGTACCTTCTCCGGCACGCTGGGCCAGGGCCTCCCGATAGCGGTCGCCGTTAGGGGCACCTGTCTTCGCGGTGGGGATAGTCGGCATGGTGCGGGGGTAGCCTGGGTCCTCGACGGAATTCAGTCTAGTACCCTAGTGGCCCGCGGCAGGCTAGCACACAACTGGCCCGTCTCAACCTAAGTAATCCAATAGAAATATTTGTAAATATTAGATATTCGATTTATGCTAAACGAAAGCAACTAAGTTGGTCTT
>JBFZDM010000329.1:0-2909 GCA_041307365.1 Chromatiaceae bacterium
GCTTAGTTTGGCGGAGCTACAGTAACCCCCGGCTCGCCACCGGGCTGGACGAGATTTCACGCGCGGGGTTGATATGCTATAGCCTCCCCAAGGTCATCTGCTTCTGGTAAAGATGCTGAAAGTGCCAAATAGAACTAGGCGGATCCCATCACAGCAAGCCCCGTTCAGCCAGCGAAACCCCCTCCCCATCGCCCACGATCAGATGGTCCAGGACGCGCACGTCCACCAGGGCCAGGGCATCCTTGAGGCGCTGGGTGATGCGCAGGTCGGCCTGGCTGGGTTCGGCCACGCCCGAGGGGTGGTTGTGGGCGAAGATGACGGCGGCCGCGCGGAGCTCCAGGGCGCGGCGTACCACCTCGCGCGGATGGACGCTGGCGCCGTCGATGGTGCCGTAAAAGAGTTCCTCGTACCTCAGCACTTGGTGGCGGTTGTCGAGGAAGAGGCAGGCGAAGACCTCCTGGGGGTGGTGATAGAGTTGGGCCTTGAGATAGGCCCGGGTCGCCTCCGGGCTGGTGAGGGCGGTGCCCCGGCGCATCTGGGAGGCGATGTAGCGCCGACTCATCTCCAATACCGCCTGGGCTTGGACGTATTTGGCGGGTCCTAGCCCCTTCATGGCGCAGAAACGCGCTTGGTCGGCGGAAAACAGGCCCTGGAGGCCATTGAGTTCCGCCAGCAGGTCCCGCGCCAGGTCGATGGCGCTCTTGCCCGCCACGCCGGTGCGCAGGAAGATGGCGAGCAGTTCGGCGTCGGTCAAGGCTCCGGATCCCCGCGCCAACAGTTTTTCCCGCGGCCGCTCGTCCTCCGGCAATTCCATGATCTTCACTTACCCTGCCCCCTGGTTATGCTGTTGGCGGTGAATTTACCCCTAGCCGGTTGTGGGCGCAATGCGGGCATGGGGGTCATAGGGTTCGCCTGGGCAAATGAAGTACAATCCGACCCCTTGCAACCCTTGCCCGAGGCTTCCCCCGTCGCGTGAATCCATTGGCTTCCAGGCATGTCCTCCTTGGCGTGAGTGGTGGCATCGCGGCCTATAAGGCGGCGGAGCTGACGCGCCGCCTGCGGGCGCGGGGCGCCGAGGTGCGGGTGGTGATGACCAGGGCCGCCCAGGCCTTCGTCGGCCCCCTGACCCTGCAGGCCCTGTCCGGCAATCCGGTGCGTCTGGACCTCCTGGATCCGGCCGCCGAGGCGGGCATGGATCATATCGAACTGGCGCGCTGGGCGGACCTGGTGCTGGTGGCCCCGGCCAGCGCCGATGTGCTGGCGCGGCTGGCGGCGGGGCTGGCGGACGATCTCCTCACCACCCTGGCCCTCGCGACCCAGGCCCCCTTGGTGCTGGCCCCGGCCATGAACCAGCAAATGTGGCGGCATCCCGCCACCCAGGCCAATGTCCGGCTCCTGGCCGAGCGCGGCGTCCGCCTGCTGGGCCCGGCGGTGGGCGAACAGGCCTGTGGCGAGACGGGACCGGGCCGCATGCTCGAACCCGAGGCCATCCTGACCGCCCTCATGGCGTCGGGGCGGCTGCTGGGATTGGAGCAGGGCCGGGATAATCCCCTCCGTGATCAGCCCATCCTGGTGACCGCCGGGCCCACGCGGGAGGCTATCGATCCGGTGCGTTTCATCGGTAACCGCAGCTCGGGCCGCATGGGCTATGCCCTGGCCGAGGCCTTGGCGGCCCGGGGTGCCCGGGTGGTGCTGGTGAGCGGGCCCACCGCCTTGCCAACTCCCCCGGGGGTGGAGCGGATCCCGGTGGAATCGGCTCTGGAGATGGAGGCGGCCGTCATGGCGCGGGTCCCGGGTGCCCGTCTCTTCGTGGCGGCGGCGGCGGTGGGGGATTACCGCGTCGAGGCGCCGGCCCCGGCCAAGATCAAGAAGGGCCGGGAGGAATTGACGCTGCGCCTGGTGCGCAATCCCGATATTCTCGCCCAGGTGGCGGCTCTGACGGATGCGCCCTTTACGGTGGGTTTCGCCGCCGAGACCGAGCGGGTGGAGGAACAGGCCCTGGCCAAGCTCCGGGCCAAGGGGCTGGACATGATCGCCGCCAACCAGGTCGGCGGCGCCACCGGTGGCTTCGAGCGCGAGGACAATGCCCTGACCGTCATCTGGCGGGGAGGGCGCGTGGACCATCTGCCCTTGATGCCCAAGGCCCGCCTGGCCGAGGCACTGACGGACCTGATCGAGGAGGCCTATGGGTTACACACTGCAACTCAAGGTGCTTGACCCGCGGCTGGGGCGGGACTTCCCGCTCCCCGACTATGCCACCGCGGGTTCCGCTGGCCTGGACCTGCGCGCCATGCTCGCCGAGCCCCTGGATCTGGCGCCAGGGGCGAGCGAGCTGCTGCCGACGGGCATGGCGATTCACATCGGCGAGCCCGGGGTCGCGGCCATGATATTGCCGCGTTCCGGGCTGGGGCATCGTCATGGCATCGTGCTTGGCAACCTGGTCGGGCTCATCGATTCGGACTACCAGGGCGAACTCCTGGTCTCCTGCTGGAACCGGGGCCAAACGAGTTTCCGCGTCGAGGTGGGCGAGCGCATCGCTCAACTGGTGCTGGTGCCCGTGCTGCGGGCGCGGTTCGAGCGGGTGGAGTCCTTCTCCACCAGCGCCCGCGGCGGGGGTGGTTTCGGGCATACGGGACGGGGCTGAAGGGGGTTCAGGCAGGCTTGCGCCTGTTTTGACCCACCCGTGGCGCTGGCTTGGCATGGATCTGTCCATGCCCTCAAGCGGGACCTGTTCCGGGCCCCGCCGGAGCGCATCCTTCCCCGCCTGGTGCCACCTTTGGATGAATTTAGGTTTGAGGAATCCCCATGACCATTGCCCTGGATCGCGCCCGCAATATCGCCCATGTCCTGGTGGAGGCCTTGCCCTACATCCAGCGCTTCCAGGGCAAGACCATGGTCATCAAGTATGG
>JBFZDM010000342.1:0-3074 GCA_041307365.1 Chromatiaceae bacterium
ACCCTCTTCATTGACACCAAGGGCTCCCAACTTGGCCAGGTCAACGGCATCTCCATCATCGATCTTGGCGACCAGGCCTTCGGCATCCCCACCCGCATCAGCGCCACCGCCCGCCTCGGCCACGGCGAGGTCATCGACATCCAGCGCGAGGTCGAACAGGCTGGTCCCATCCACTCCAAGGGCGTCCTCATCCTCTCCGCCTACCTTGGCCGCCGCTACTCCCGCTACCAGCCCCTCTGCCTATCCGCCAGCCTGGTCTTCGAGCAGACCTATGGCAGGGTCGAAGGCGACAGCGCCTCGGTGGCCGAACTCTGCGCCCTGCTGTCAGCTATCGGTGACATCCCCCTCAAGCAATCCCTGGCCATCACCGGTTCCGTCAATCAGCACGGCGAGGTTCAGGCCATCGGCGGCGTCAATGAAAAGATCGAGGGCTTCTTCGACATCTGCCAGGCCCGCGGCCTGAATGGTGATCAAGGCGTCATCATCCCCCACGCCAATCGCAAGCATCTGATGCTAAATAAAGAAGTACGCGAGGCCGTGGCACGTGGCGACTTCCGTGTCCACACCGTCGCCCATGTGGACCAGGCCCTCGAACTCCTCGCCGGCCAAGCCGCCGGCCAGCCGGATCAGAATGGTCTTTACCCACCGGACAGCGTCAACGGCCAGATTCAGGAACGCCTGGCCACCTTCTTCGCGGTGCGCCAGCAGATCAGTCAGACCAAGGGGGAGGAAACGGATTGAGAGAAATGCCGGTCATGGGTAACCGGGGGGAATGCCTCTCATCGCATCCACGAAGATGACGGCTCGTTCGACCACCAAGGCCGCCTGATCGGCATCAAGTTCCTCGCCGGTGTAGTCGGCGAGCAGACACAACCGCTACTCTCGGTTCAGGGCCCGCCCCCACTCCGTGGCCATGAGACCCTTCTTGACGAGATGCCTGCCGAAGGCGGCAATGAGTCCACCATGGGTACGGATTTGTCCGGGTTTACGCCAGATTCATGCCGCGGCAAGGCCGCTTCAATCAGGTTTCTCCAGTAGTTGGTCTCGATGACGCCAGAGGGCACCCTGGCAAGGCCCTGGACGATAGTAGTTGGCAGGGAGCGGTAAAAGCCCTTCTCCGTGCCTTGCCCCACCGCTTCCTCAATGGGGCCGACGCACCGCGATGACATCCGGGATCTGGCGCAGCCGGGCTTGCAGGGTCTCAAGCTGTTCCATGTCCCGCACCTCGGCGGTGAAGCGCAAGGTGGCGCGGTCGGTGGTCCGATTGGTGGTGCTGTTGACGCCCAGCAAGGCAAGATCGGCATCGGAGAAGACAGCGGAGATGTCGCGAAGCAGGCCCTTGCGATCGGCGGCGACGATGAGGAGATCGACGGGATAGGCAGCCTCGGGGCTGGCCTCGGCCCAGGCGACATCCATCAGCCGAGCGGGCTCGGCGGCGGTAAGCTGGCGCAAGTTGTCGCAATCGCGGCGGTGAACGCTGAGACCCCGGCCACGGGTGATATAGCCGACGATGGAGTCCCCTGGCACGGGCTTGCAGCAGTGAGCCATGTGGGTCATGAGATCGTCGATGCCCTCGACCACCACCTGCTGGGGCGCGTGTCCGGGGCGTGGCGGACTCCGGCGCCGCTTATCCCGATGACGCGCCACCAAATCCCCCGGCGCCAGATCCTCCCGCTCCCGATCCGGCGGGACGGCGGGCTCCCCCACCTGACGGGCCACCTGGCAGGGGGACACGTCGCCACGACCGATGGCGGCAAGCAGGTCATCGGCCTTATGAAAGTTGAATTTTTGGCCAATCGAGTCCAGCGGTAGCCGGGCCTCGATACCGAGGCGTGCCAGTTCCTTCTCCAGCAAGGCGCGGCCTTCCGCCAGATAGCGGTCGTAATCCTGCTGCTTGAACCACTGGCGTACTCGGTTGCGCGCCCGCGCCGTCTTGAGGTAGCCCTGGTGGGGGCTGAGCCAGTCACGGCTGGGGGAGGCGTTCTTCTGGGTGATGATTTCGACCGTCTGGCCGCTACGCAGGGTCTGGTTGAGGGGGACGATGCGGCCATCGACACGGGCGCCCCGGCAGCGGTTACCGATCTCGGAATGGACGGCGTAGGCGAAATCCAGGGCCGTGGCGCCCCGGGGCATCTCGATGACCTTGGAGCGGGGCGTGAGCACATAGACGTGGGCTGGCTCGAACTCGGACTCGAACCGTTCGAGGAAATCACCGTCATCCTCGCCCTCGCTCAAAAGCTCCAGCCAGTTGCGCATCCACACCACGCGGCGCTGGAAGGAGGCATCAGCGCCCTTGCTCTCCTTGTAGGCCCAGTGGGCGGCAACGCCCAGCTCGGCGTGACGATGCATATCCCAGGTGCGGATCTGCACCTCCAGCGGCTTATCCTCCGGCCCCACCACCGCCGTGTGCAGGGACTGGTACATGTTGCCCTTGGGGGTGGCGATGTAATCGTCGAACTCTTTGGGGATGTGCTTCCAGAGACCGTGGACCACCCCTAGGGCGGCATAGCAATCCGCCAGGCCCTCCACCAGGACCCGCACCGCCCGCAGGTCAAAGATCTGTTCGATATCAACGCCCTTACGCTGCATCTTGCGCCAGATGCTGTAGATGTGCTTTGGCCGGCCAGTGAGATCGGCGCGCAGGCCCGCCTCGGCGAACTTCCCCTTGAGGATGTCGATGACGTTGGCGATGTAGGCCTCGCGCTCGGCGCGGGTGTCCCCCAGAAGCTTGGCGATGCGCCTGTAGTCCTCGGGCTCCAGGTAGCGCAGGGCCAGGTCTTCCAGTTCCCACTTGATCTTCCAGACGCCCAGCCGGTTGGCCAGGGGGGCGTGGATGCGCCGGGTGTCTTCCGCCAGCCGGCGCCGCAGGGGCTCCGCCAGGTCCTTGATGCCGCGCATCAGGTGCAGTCGGTCCGCCAGTACCACCAGGACCACCCGCGCGTCCTCGGCGATGCCCAGCAACAGGCGGCGCAGATTTTCCTCATGCCGGTTCTGGTCCCTGGCGGCGATGACGGCATCCACATTGGCGATCTGACCGATGCGGCGCAGGTCCCCCACCATGCGGCTTATGCTGG
>JBFZDM010000353.1:0-3126 GCA_041307365.1 Chromatiaceae bacterium
CGGCCAGGTCGGTGCGTGCGGGGTCCAGTGCCGCCGCCAGGCGCGATTGATCGAAGGTGGCGGCCCCATAGGATTCGGCGAAGAGGATGACGACATGGGCCCCCCGCACCCGGCCGAGGTCGGAGCCCGGCATGGGGCTCGACGCCAGGCCCTGCTCCGCCAACTCCCCTTCCGCCGCCGCCAATGCCTGGGGGGCGAGGGCGACTTGCTCGGCCAGGGCCAGGGTCACCGGCCGCGAGAACCCCTGCTCCCAAGCCAGGCGCGGGCTTGCCACCCCCGCCAGATAGACGGCGACGGCGGCCCCGCCGAGCAGGGTCAACTGTCGTCGTGGGGCGCGGGCCCCCAAGGCGTCGGCCAGCCGCCGCATTGCCCAACGCAGACCAACGAAGATCAGCCCCAGCAGGAGCAGGAGCGCCAGCGGCAGGCCAAGCAGCAAGGGCCAGGGCGCCGACTGCAGCAGCATGGGGACTACCTCGGGCAGGTAGCGGGCGTCCGCGATCAGGTTGACGGGCCGCCCGTAGAGGGCCGGGGCCATCACAGCCGCGTAGCGCGCCATCACCAGCAGGGTCAGAACCCCGGCGAGGCCGGCGATCATTCGCCGGGACGGCCGTCCCCAAACCCCGGCGGCCAGTCCGAGGGCCAGGACCAGGAACGCGATCTCCGGGGACAGTTCCCACCGGACTTCCACCCAGAGGGTCGGCCAGCGGCCGTGAAAACTCAGGGCGGCATTGAGCAGCCAGAGGGCGGCAGCGAGGGCAAGCCAGGGGCGCCAGCCTGCCCAGGACTGACCCTCGGTCCTACCCTGGCCCTCGTCCTGACCTTTATCCCTGCCAGCGCCCCGAGCCGGAGCAGCGTGGACCTGGGGCGCGGACACTGCCCAGGGGGCATGGCTGCGGGCGAGCCAGAGGATATCCACGGCAAAGGAGTAGCCCAGGAGCCCCAGCCCGAGGGCCGCCACCGCGCCGGCCCAGGCCGCGGGCAGGATCGGGGCCAGGGCCAGGGTCAGGGTCAGCACCTGCGCCACGCAGACGGCCTGCCGGCGCCGGCTCGGCGGCAGGGGCTGACGCAACCAGGGCCAGAAGAAGGCCGCGGCCACAAAGACATAGCGCATGGCCCCGGCAGCCAGCACCCAGGGCCCGGCACGGTCCAGGGTCCAAAGAAGCAGGGCGAGCCCCGCCACCAGCAGGGCATCCACCTCCATGTCAAAGCGGGCGCCCAAGGGGCTGGCCCAGCCCAGGCGTCGGGCAAGGTGGCCATCGACCCCGTCAAGGGCCGTCACGATCAGGGCCAGGGTGAAGGCGGTCCAGGCCAGGCCCGCGCCCGCCTCCTCGCCGACCATGGCGACCAGTAGGGCGGTGAGGACCCCACGCAACAGCGTCACCTGATTGGCCGGCCCCAGCCGCGCCCGGGGCCAATGCAGTGGCAGGAAGCCCAGGAGCACCAGGAGAATCAGCCCATAGGTGGCCAGGGCCTTGGGGACATAGGTCAGGTCCAGCCCCAGGACCCCGGCGAGACCCAGCCCCAGGCCGAGGGTCAGACCGAGCCCGGCGAGGCCATTGGCGAGGGCACTGCGCCGGAGGTCTCTGTCAGGGGGCGAGGTGGGCTGCTGAGCGTCCATCATCCAGGCAGATCCATTGTCAGCAAATAATCGCGGGAGGACATGAAACCCACCGTTAAGGTTGGATTAAGGTTGGATGTTTTACCGCTGGGCATCCCCTGGACGCAAGGGAACCGCATGAGTTATTGACGTCTATAAGGCGGACAAGCCCACTCAGTATTGATGTCCCTCAGCGAATCCGGGCGAGGGTGGGCGGCCCGCCCATATCCTCGCCCCCCCGGGTCTCCTTGTTGGGCTCGCAGTCGAAGAGGATATCCTCGCCCATGCGAAAGACCCGGCAACCGGGGCGCAGGCAATCGCCGAGGGCGGCGGGCGCCGGCAGACTCAGACCGCGACGGCCCGAGCCGATCAGGAGGGGGGCCACCGCCAAATGCAGGCGATCCAGCAACCCGGCGGCCAGAAAGCTTGATACGGTCAGGCCCCCGCCCTCGACGAAGAGGCGTCTCAGGCCGCGCCGGTGGAGCACCGCCACCAGGGCTTCCAACCTCAGGCGCCCATCGGTGGCGGGGACCGCCAGAACCTCCGCCTGGCCTCGGCAGGGGGGTGCCGCCAGGCCTTCGGCGTGAATCAGGAGGGTCGCCGCCGCCCCGTCATGGAAGACGTGTCGATCCGCCGGGAGTCGCAGGCGGGGATCGAGTACCACCCGCACCGGATTGTCGCCCGGGACCAGCCGGGTGGTCAGGCGGGGGTTGTCGGCGGCTACTGTCTCGGCCCCCACCAGGACGGCATCGCATAAGGCGCGCAGGCAATGCAGATGCAGGATATTCTCCGGGCCGGTGACAAAGCAGGACTCCCCCCGCGCGGTGGCGATGTAGCCGTCGAGGCTCTGGCCGAGATGGCCCAGGGTCAGGGACTCTCCGGGGTGGCGGGGCAACAACGGCAGATAGAGTTCGAGCAGGGCCCGCGCCTCACCCTGGGCGGCCCTCGCCACCCTCCAACCCGACCCCGGGGACCAGGCGACCAGGGCCTGGGTCTCCGTGCCGGCCAGGGATCGCGGCCCGCCAACCGCATCCACTTGCCCCGCGAAAGGCATGGGACCCTCGGGCAGGACCCCGCGCCGAGCTAGGCCGAGCGCCGCCAGAAGAGCCGACCAGGCGGCCAAAGCCCCTGGACCCAAGCTCGGGACAAGCCGGATGGCCTCACTTGGCGCCTGCACCATCAGTTGCCCTCCCCCCGGAGTGCGGGATGGCATGAGCGCTTCCGCTCCCTGGACTTATTCCTTGAATAGGTCCGCATGAGTACCGGCCCGCCCAAAGTTGATGAAGTTGCCCTCGACTTCCTCCTCTTGGAGGAATTGTGAGTCTCGAATGCGATACGGTCTAGGTGTCGGAGCGAGAGGCAGGTCAGGCCTACGCCAATGGCCCTCGCAAGGCAAGGCTCCGCGGGTCCGAGGCCGCGCGGACACCGCCCACGCCATGTCAGGAGAACAGGCTCATGCGCCTCATCACCCCGTCGCGTTTGATTAACCAATGCATAAGCGCGGCCCCGATATGGAGCGCCAGAAGGGC
>JBFZDM010000377.1:0-7289 GCA_041307365.1 Chromatiaceae bacterium
CCTTGGGTTATGCTGCGCCCCTTGGCTCCGTCGGCGGCCCGAGGGCCTTACCTAACCCCGACTGCGCCGGCCAAGATGCTCAACCGACATCGTCGGATCACGCCCAACAGGAACGCCCAGCATGTCAGAGCAAACTATCCGCGAGGGAAAATATGTCGCCCTCACCTACCGCATCGCCGACGAGACGGGCACCGTCCTCGAACAGAGTGACCTGCCCATGGGCTTTGTCCTGGGGGGTCACCAGGAACTCATTGGCGGCATGGATGCGGCCATCCAGGGGAAACATCCAGGCGATGAAATTGCTTTCGATCTCGCGCCTGGCGAGGCCTTCGGCGAACACGACCCCAGCCTTACCTTCACCGACGACATCGCCCATGTGCCGCCCCAATTCCGACAACTCGGGGCCGAGGTCCAGATGCAAAACGAAGCCGGCGAAGTCAAGACCTTTTACGTCACCCGGATCGAGAACGGGCGGCTCACCGTGGATGGTAACCACCCCTTGGCCGGGAAGCGACTGAGGGTCCTGGTCCGCATCCACGAGGTCCGCGAGGCCACCCGCGATGACCTTGCCCAGGATGGCCAGACCTGCGCCATCCCCGGCACCTTGCATTGAAGGAGGTTGAAGCCACCATGAAACTGGGCATCGCCATCCTCGCCGCGGGCCAAGGGACCCGCATGAAGTCCGATCTGCCCAAGGTGCTGCACCCCCTCGCCGGCCGCCCTTTGCTGCGCCACGTCCTCGACACGGCCCAGGAACTCGGCGCCGCGCGCATCTGCGTGGTCCAAGGTCACGGTGGTGAACAGGTGCGCGTGGCCCTGGCCGGCGTGGCTTGCGACTGGGCCCTTCAAGCCGAACGCAAGGGCACGGGTCACGCCTTGATCCAGGCCATGCCGAGCCTGGCGGGGATGGACCGCATCCTGGTCCTCTATGGCGACATACCCCTTATTCGCCCGGGAACCCTAGGCCGGCTCATCGCCGAGTCCGCGGACAGGGGCCTGGGAGTTTTGACCGCCATCACCGCCGACCCGTCTGGCTATGGCCGCATGGTCCGGGACCATGACGGCCAGGTGCGCCGCATCGTCGAGGAGAAGGACGCCACCGAGGCCGAACTGGCCATCGATGAGATCAACACTGGCTTTCTGGTCGCCGACCGTGCCCGGCTGGAGGCTTGGCTCTCTCGGCTTGGCAACGACAACGCCCAAGGCGAGTACTACCTGACGGACATCGTCGGCATGGCGTCGGCGGCGGGCCTGACTATTGCCACCACCCAGGCGGACAAGGAGGAAGAGATCCTCGGCGTCAATGACCGCATTCAACTAGCGGACCTGGAACGTCGCTATCAGGGCCGCGTTGCTCGGGACCTGATGCGCGAGGGGGTGACCCTCCTCGACCCCGCCCGCTTCGATCTGCGGGGCAGACTCAGGGCCGGGCGCGACGTGACCATCGACATCAACTGCCTCTTTGAGGGCGAGGTCGATCTGGGCGACGGGGTCAGCATAGGACCCAACTGCTGCTTGCGGGATTGCGTTATCGGGACCAACACCCGTATCTTCGCCAACTCGGTCATCGAAGAGGCCCGGGTAGGGCAGGATGCGCGGGTCGGGCCCTTCGCCCGCCTGCGGCCCCAGGCGGTCCTGGCGAACCAGGTCCATGTCGGCAACTTCGTGGAGATCAAGAAGGCCTCGATTGGCCCCGGCAGCAAGGTCAACCACCTGAGCTACATCGGTGACGCCCGGATCGGTGGCGGCGTCAACATCGGCGCCGGTACCATCACCTGCAATTATGACGGCGCCAACAAGCACCTGACCCAGATTGGCGACGGCGCCTTCATCGGCTCCAACTCGGCCCTGGTCGCGCCGGTCTCCGTGGGGGAGGGCGCCACCATCGGCGCCGGCTCCGTCATCGGCCATGATGCCCCCGCCGGAAAGCTGACCTTGACCCGGGATCGGCAGAGAACGATTGATCATTGGACAAGGCCAGTGAAAGCCCCCAAATAGGCCGGGGCCAGTCTCCTACCCCGCCAAGGCCCGGCGAAAGGCGAGGCTGGACCTTGAGCCCCTTCTCAATCAACGGCAAGGACACAACGGCAAGGACCTAGAGGACTTCATCCATGTGCGGCATCGTCGGCGGCATCGCTCATCGGGACATCTCGGCCATCCTCCTGGAGGGACTTAGACGCCTGGAATACCGGGGCTACGACTCCGCTGGCATGGCGATCCTGGTCGCCCCTGGCCAGCTTGGCCGCATCCGCGTCCTCGGCAAGGTTCAGCGCCTCGCCGAGGAGATGGAGCAGCATCCCCTGACGGGCCAGCTTGGCATCGCCCACACCCGGTGGGCCACCCACGGGGAACCCTCGGAGCGCAATGCCCATCCTCATGTCTGTCAAGACCGCTGCGCCCTGGTCCACAACGGCATCATCGAGAACCATGGCGTCATGCGTCAGGCTCAGGAGGCCAATGGCCACGTCTTCACCTCCGATACCGACACCGAGGTCATAGTCCACGCCGTCCATGACCAGCTCGCCGCCGGCCAGCCCCTGCTTGAAGCGGTGCGATGCACAGTGGCAACACTGGAGGGGGCCTATGCCCTGGGGGTAATCGACACCCAGGAGCCGGATCGGCTGGTGGCCGCCCGTCACGGCAGCCCCCTGGTCATCGGCCTCGGCTTTGGCGAGAACTTCATCGCCTCGGACGTCTTCGCCCTGCTGCCCGTGACCCAACGCTTCCTCTTTCTGGAGGAGGGGGACATGGCCGAGATCCGCCGCGACAAGGTGGCCGTCTTCGACCGGGAAGGCCAGCCGGTGACGCGACCAGTGCGGGAATCCTCCCTCTCCGCCGACGCCGTCGACCGCGGTGGGTTCCGGCATTACATGCAAAAGGAGATCTTCGAGCAACCCCGCGCCCTGGCGGACACCCTGGAGGGCCGGTTATCCGGGGACCACGTCCTGCCCGAGGCCTTTGGCCAGGGGGCCCCGGCCATCCTGAAGAGCATTCAGGCGATCCAGATCGTCGCCTGCGGCACCAGCTACCATGCTGGCCTGGTGGCGCGGCACTGGATCGAATCCTCCACCCCCATCCCCTGCCAGGTAGAGGTGGCCAGCGAGTACCGCTACCGCCGCCACGTGGTGCCCGAGCATGCCCTCTTCGTCGCCATCTCCCAGTCCGGCGAGACCGCCGACACCTTGGCCGCCCTGCGCCTGGCCAAACGCCTCGGCTACGCCGCCACCCTGGCCATCTGCAACGCCCCTGAGAGCTCCCTGGTGCGCGAATCCGACCTGGTCTTACCGACCCACGCCGGCCCCGAGATCGGCGTCGCCTCCACCAAGGCCTTCACCACCCAGCTCACGGCCCTGCTCCTGCTAATGGCGGCCATCGGCCGCTACGCCGGGTTCATCGACACCGACGAAGCCGGGCTGATCGAATCCCTGCGCGCCCTGCCGGGCCGGGCCCGCGCCTTCCTGGCTCTCGATGCCCAGGTCGCCCTCATCGCCGAGCAGTTCGCCGACAAGCACCACGCCCTCTTCCTAGGCCGAGGCGATCAGTACCCCATCGCCCTGGAAGGCGCGCTCAAGCTCAAGGAAATCTCTTACATCCACGCCGAGGCCTATCCGGCCGGCGAACTCAAGCATGGCCCCCTGGCCCTCATCGACGAATCCATGCCCGTGATCGCCGTCGCCCCCAATAACAGCCTGCTAGAAAAGCTACGCTCCAATCTGGAAGAGGTGCGGGCTCGTGGCGGCCGCCTCTTCGTCTTTGCCGATGAGCGTCTGCCCATGAATTCCCAGCCCGGTATCACCATCATCCCGGTACCCCATGTGGATGGCCTGACCGCCCCCATCCTCTTCACCATCCCTCTTCAGCTCCTCGCCTACCATGTGGCGGTCCTCAAGGGCACAGACGTGGATCAGCCACGCAACCTGGCCAAGTCGGTGACGGTGGAGTGAGCGCCTCCCCCTAACCACCCTCCCACCAACCTAAATCCCATCAGCCGAGAGCAGGATCTGGCAATGACTATCCGCGCCAAATTCGCCGCCGGCCTGATCTTCATCCTGGTCGTGAACCTTGGGGCCGGGCTTTATGCCTTTTCCCTCTACCAAGTGGCCAACAGCAAGGCCGCGGAGGTGAGGGAGACGAGTTCCCAAATAGTGGCTACCGCCCTCTCCACTCAGGTTCGCTTCAAGAAACAGGTGCAGGAATGGAAGAACATCCTGCTGCGCGGCCAGGAGCCGGGCCTTTTTGATCAGTACCTGGCCCAGTTCGAGCAGGAGGAGGAAAACACCCGCGCCGCCATGCGCCGCCTCATCGACCTGCTGGGGGGTGACCTGGCGGGCCGCGGTATCGCCAGCCAGTTCCTGGAGGCCCATGGCCGCCTCGGCGAACAGTACCGGACTGCCCTGCGCCAATACCAACTCGGCGCGGCGGGCCCGCCTCTAGCGGTGGACCAGTTGGTCCGCGGTATAGATCGACAGCCCACGGACCTCCTCGACGAGGTAGTGGACGCCGCCCTCGCCCACAAGGAGCGGACCCTGGCCGAGATCAGCGCCACCATCGCTGGCGTCGAGCGCCACATCTTCCTCCTTATGGCCGGGGTCATGACCGGCGCCGTGATGCTCCTGATCTTACTGGTGGATCGCACCATTGGCCGCCCCATTGCCATGGCCACCGCCATCGCCCAACGGGTTAGCGCCGGCGACTTTTCGACCCCCATCCGCTTCACCGGCGGAGACGAAAACGCCCAGATGCTGGCGGCCCTCAAGACCATGCAGGAGAACCTGGCCAGATCCCAGGAGAGCCTACGCCGCAGCGAGGCCCACGCCCGCCTGCTGCTCGAATCCACTGGCGAAGGCATCTTCGGCGTAGGCACGGATGGATGCTGCATGTTTTGCAACCCCGCCGCCGCCCGCTTGCTGGGGCATGCCACGCCATCGTCCCTGGAAGGGCTCATGTTGCACGACCTCATGCATCACACCCACCCCGACGGCAGCCCCTATCCGGCCATAGCCTGCCGCGCCTCCGCTATCTTCCGCGATGGTCGTTCCATCCAGGTGGACGACGAGGTGTTCTGGCGCGCGGACGGCACCCCCTTCCCGGTGGAATATCACGCTAACCCCATCCTGCAGGACGGTGAGCTGGTGGGAGTCGTGGTCAATTTTTCAGATGTTTCGGAACGCCGGCGGGCGGAGATGGAACTGCGCCTCGCCCATGATGCCCTGGCCCAGGAGCGCGCCCTCTTGGCGGAGCGGGTGCGGGAGCGCACCGCCGAGCTGGACCACGCCAACGCCGAGCTGGCCCGCACCGCCCGTGCCAAGGACGAGTTCCTGGCCGCCATGAGCCACGAGCTGCGCACCCCCCTCACCAGCATTCTTGGCCTCTCCGAGACCATGGGTGACGGCCTCCTTGGCGCCCTCAGCCCTCAGCAGGCCAAGGCCGCCCATACCATCCACGAGAACGGCACCCACTTGCTGGAACTCATAAACGACATCCTGGACATGTCCCGGGTGGCCTCCGGCCGCATGACCCTGCGCTGGGACCAGGTTCCGGTCAATCAGCTATGGGACGCCAGCCTGCGCCTCATCCGCCCCCCCGCCACGGCCAAGGGGCTGCGCCTGGAGACGCATTTCGACCCGGCGGTGCAACTGATGCATGGCGACAGCCGCCGCCTCAAGCAGATGCTCATCAACCTGTTGGGCAATGCGGTGAAATTCACCCCCGAAGGCGGCACCATCGGCCTGGACGTCAGGGGCGACGCCAACCATCGCCAGGTCAGGATTCGTGTCTGGGACACGGGCGTCGGCATTCCACCGGACCAACTCGACCGCCTCTTCAAGCCCTTTGTCCAGATCGACAGTCGACTGTCGCGTGAATACGGTGGCACCGGCCTTGGTCTGGCCCTGGCCTATGGCATGGCCGAGCTCCATGGCGGCACCATCGAGGTGGCAAGCGAGGTTGGCAAGGGCAGCCGCTTCGACCTGCTCCTACCCTGGAATCCCCAGGCCCAGCGGGCAATCGAGGTCCAGGAGGAGGAACCACCGGGGGAGGAGACCAGCCCGCCCGCGCCACCACTGGAGCCGGCGCGGATACTGCTGGCGGAGGACAATGCCGACAACCTGGAGATGATCTCCAATTACCTGCGCCTGAGAGGTTGCGAGGTCCACACCGCTCGCGACGGCCTGGAAGCCATTGCCCTGGCGCGGGCCTGCCTGCCCGACATCATCCTCATGGATGTGCAAATGCCCATGCTGGATGGCCTGGAGGCAACCCGCCGCCTCCGCGCCGATCCTACCCTGCGCGTCACCCCTATCATCGCCCTTACCGCCCTGGCCATGCCGGGGGACCGCGAACGCTGCCTCGACGCCGGCATGGATGACTATCTGAGCAAGCCCATGGGCCTGAAGGAACTCCACAAGAGCCTGACTAGCTGGGTCAAGCGAACTCGCGGCGCATGAGATGGCAGGGGCGGAGACCCCGGCGCGACAGACATCCCACCTCAGCCCGGTTCCTTGGCCACGCAAGGCAGGGGCGTAAGTTCCCAGGCATCCCCCAGGTCCGCGAGATCCTCCAGGGCCGCCAAATTCTTAATGATGACATGTTGGCCCTCGACGGCGATGACACCACGCTTGCTCAGGTCCTTTTCGATGCGGGAAAAGGTTTCGGGCTTGATGGAGAGGCAGGAGGCAATCACACCCTTGCGCACGGCCAGATCCAGTTCCAAGGCCTGGCCCTCGGCCAGGCGATGGGTGAGGAGATAGCGCGCGAAGCGGCAGGTGGCCGAGTGCAGGGCAAGGTTGTCGATCTCCCGCACCAGGCTTCGCAAGCGCTGGCTCAGCGCGCCGAGCATAATGAAACAGGTATCGACGGAGTCCCGTAGCATGCGCGCAAAGTCCCTGGCATCGATGCTGATCAGCTCGACCTTGCCCAGGGCCGCCGCGCACACGGGATAGCGCGGCGCGTCCAGGAACATCAGGGCCTCGGCAAAGGTCTGCCCCGGCTCGACGACCTCGATAATCTTCTCGGCCCCGTCCGGGGAAAGGCGAAACAGCCTCATGCGGCCCCTAATGACCAGATAAAATCGGTCAGCGGTATCACCCTGGCTGAAGAGCGCCTGGCCCTCGTCAAGCCGCAGGCGCGCGGCGCGGCGCGCAACTCGCTGCAGTTGTTCATTGCTCAAGCGGGACAGCAACAAGGTCCCCCGCAATTCCTTAATCATCGCCACCTCTGATTGTCCGTCGCCAAGATCCCAGCGGCAAATAACCATCCCTAGTTCGAAGTCTAATCCCTGAAGGCATCCA
>JBFZDM010000386.1:0-3061 GCA_041307365.1 Chromatiaceae bacterium
CCGTCGCCCAGGGTCAGTTCCAGGGGATCCTCGCCAAAGGTGGAAAGGGCCTCGGTGCCATCGCTCAGGTGGATGGAGAGGTGAAGGCGGATCCAGGAACAAGGTCGGATTAGAGGGCTGGCGGGCATGGGTACTGGCTCGCGAGGGAGGGGGAACCGTCACAAAAGTTCTTCGGCGACGAACAGGTAAGCCATGCCGATGGTCACCACAGCGACGGCAACGTAGAAGGCGAGGATGCACAAACCCGGCATGGGATTGCACAAGTGGCTGTACCGGCAGAGGTCGCAATTTTTCAATCTGACTACCTCCGATTTCCAAACCGCGGGAATGAAGGTTTGAAGACACTGATCGCGTTCCGCGGCTGACCCAGTCACGCGCGCCCAAGTATCCTCCCGGCTGATGAAAAAGATCAACCGTCGCAAGGACCCCCCATTGCCATTTGTATGGTCGGGGTCCCGGCTTTACTATCCCCATGGTCCCGGTGGCCACCCGGCCGTCCAGATGTCCGGTGTCAACCAAATTCCCCCCGCCTCCCGAGGAGTCCCGCTTGACCAGAGCCAACCCCAACCCTGCCCTAACCCTTCACTCTCCCTCCCGGCGGGAGGGGGGCTGGGGGAGGGTAACTCCTTGAAGGGTAAAAATTACCCCCTCCCAATCTCCCCCCGCGGGGGGGAGGGGTCTGAACGCTTACACCCTGCCATAGGGTTCGTCAGCCTTGGCTGTCCCAAGGCGACCGTTGATTCGGAGCGCATCCTCACCCAGTTGCGGGCCGAGGGCTACACCATGGCGCCGACCTACGCGGGGGCGGATCTGGTCATTGTCAACACCTGTGGTTTCATTGACGCGGCGGTGGCGGAATCCCTGGAGGCCATCGGCGAGGCCCTGGAGGAGAATGGCCGGGTAGTGGTCACGGGCTGTCTGGGGGCGCGGGCCGAACTGGTGTTGCGTGCCCATCCCAAGGTACTGGCGGTGACCGGCCCCCAGGCCTTTGCCGAGGTCATGGGGGCGGTCCATGCCCAGGTGCCACCCCCGAGCCATCCCTTCCTGAGTCTTCTGCCGCCCCAGGGCATCAAGCTGACGCCAAACCATTTCGCCTATATAAAAATTTCAGAAGGTTGCAATCATCGTTGCACCTTCTGCATTATCCCCAGTCTGCGTGGTGACCTGGTCAGCCGCCCCATCGGCGAGGTCCTGGACGAGGCCGGCCGTCTGGTGGAGGCGGGGGTGCGCGAACTCCTGGTGATTGCCCAGGACACCAGCGCCTACGGCCTGGATTTGCGCTACCGCACCGACATCTGGCGCGGCCAGCCCGCGCGCACCGATATCGAGACCCTGGCCCGCCGGCTCGGCGAACTGCCAGCCTGGATCCGCCTCCATTATGTCTATCCCTATCCCCAGGTGGATCGGCTCATTCCCTTGATGGCCGAGGGCCATATCCTGCCCTATCTGGACATGCCCTTGCAGCATGCTAGCCCGGCGATCCTCAAGGCCATGCGCCGTCCCGCGGCGGGGGAGCGCATGCTGGAACGCTTGGCGGGTTGGCGCCAGACCTGCCCCGAGCTGGCGGTGCGAAGTACCTTCATCGTCGGTTTCCCCGGCGAGACGGAGGCGGATTTCGAGACCCTGCTGGAATTCTTGCGTCAGGCCCAACTCGACCGGGTTGGCGCCTTCGCCTATTCTCCCGTCGAGGGCGCCGCCGCCAACGCCTTGCCGAACCCCGTGCCCGAGGCCTTGCGCGAGGAGCGCCTGGCGCGCTTTATGGCTGTCCAGGCGGAGATCAGCCGCGCAAAGCTCGCCGAGCGCATCGGCCAGCGCCTTATCGTCCTGGTGGACGAGGTCCATGAAGGCCGTGTCCTGGCCCGCACTTACGCCGATGCGCCGGAGATCGACGGCAAGGTCATCATCCCTGGGGAATGGGAGCTGGAACCTGGCGATTTCATTGAGGTCGAGATCACCCGCTCCGGTCCTCATGACCTGCTGGGGATACCGGTGGAATGAAGGGGTACGTTTCCCCCGAGCAAGTGAGATACTGACATGGCCAGCGAGACGGGTCCGCCTCAAGGCACGGAAAATTACCGATTATGGGGAGATGCCGCATGTTTAACGCCATATTACTGACGCGGGAAGAGGGCGGGACCCGCGCGCAAGTCCGCGCCCTCGACGAGGCCGAACTGCCCCAGGGCGATGTGAGTGTCCGCGTCGCCTACTCCACCCTCAATTACAAGGATGGACTGGCCATCACCGGTCAGGCTCCGGTGGTACGCAGCTTTCCCATGGTGCCCGGCATAGACCTCGCCGGGGTCGTGGAGGCGAGCAGCCATCCGGACTGGAGGCCGGGCGATGCCGTCATTCTCAACGGCTGGGGCGTGGGCGAACGGCATTGGGGTGGCTTGTCACAACAAGCGCGCCTGTCCGGCGACTGGCTGATCCCGCTGCCCATGGGCGTGAGCCCCCGTCAAGCCATGGCCATCGGCACCGCTGGCTACACCGCCATGCTCTGCGTCCTGGCCCTGGAGCGCCACGGCATCCGGCCGGAGGATGGCGAAGTCCTGGTCACGGGCGCCAGTGGGGGCGTCGGCGGCATCGCCGTCGCCCTGCTTGCCAAGCGGGGATACCGGGTCATCGCCGCCACTGGCCGGGTCACGGAGTCGTCCTATCTGCTCGGGCTTGGCGCCAACCAGGTCATAGACAGGACAGAATTGAATGGTCCCGGCAAGCCCCTGATGAAGGAGCGCTGGCTGGGCGTCGTCGACACCGTCGGCAGCCATACCCTGGCCAATGCCTGCGCCTCGACCCATTACAATGGCGCCGTCGCCGCCTGCGGCCTGGCCCAGGGCATGGACTTCCCCGCCACGGTTGCCCCCTTCATCCTGCGCGGTATCACCCTTTATGGTATCGACAGCGTCATGGTCCCCCGGGAGCGGCGTGTCCAGGCCTGGAATCGCCTCGCCACCGATCTGGATCCGGCGCGCCTGGAGGCCATGACTCGCGAAATCGGCCTGAACCAGGCCATCGCCGCCGCCGCCGATCTCCTGGCCGGCAAGGTCCGGGGGCGACTGGT
>JBFZDM010000046.1:0-9373 GCA_041307365.1 Chromatiaceae bacterium
CCGCCAAAATCAGCAGCAGGACGACGCCCCCCACGCGCAGGACCAGGGCATTGCGGAAACTACCCAGGGGCGAGGGATCCACTGGACGGCCCACCCAGAGAGGCCTGGCATCCTCGGTAACGAACATGGGGACCCAGAAGACCTGGGCGCCGCCCTCGCCACGCCAGAGCCCCGGCATTTTCTGATCGAAGATGGCCTCCAGCCCCGGGAAGTCGATGAGGGCCAGGGCCTGCTCCCCCGGAGGTTCACCGGGACGGAGGTAGCGGCCCTGATCCGTGACCCAAAGGGTGCTGCGATAGAAGGTGGCCAGGCCGCCGACGTCGATGGTCATCACCACCAGCCCCGAGGGCGAGAACTGGTTATCCTTGCCGATGGCGCTGACCAGGTTGAGGCGCATGAGCTGGCGCGGGTCCGTGGCGCCGGCGGATGGCTCCACACGGATGCGGCTGACCAGGATCTCGCCGGGAGGCAAATGGCGGCCCGCCACCACCAACTCCTCACTGGGCCGGTCCGGCATCTGGGCCGTGGGCCGCCATTCCATGCTATGAAGGTCCCGTTCGAGCCAGAAGCGTTCCTGGCCCTCGGCATCAAGAAAGAGGATCTGAACGATATCCCGCTGCTCGCCGAGGATTTGGTTGATCCAGCCGGTATAGCGGGCGCGGGCGCGGTCAATCTCATCCTCGTCGCCTTGCTCGCCCAGAATGAGGCCCGGCTCCGGTAGCTTCGCCAGAAGACGGATCATCTCGTGGCGGCTGGCCAGGTGCTGGTCCAGGTCGCGGAAGTCCGCGCGCAGATTCTGGAGATAGGCCTTCTGATAAAACAAGGCCACCCGGTCCAGCACCAGTGGCAGATTGATGGCCACCGCCAGGACCAGGGGGGTTAGCCCGAAGACCAGGAGGAAGAGCAGGATCAGGCCGCGAAGCTTCACGGCGATGAACTTTCCCCGGCCCCCCTCACAGTTCCTTCAACAACTCGAGGACCTGGGCGGCGTGGCCCTTGGGCTTGACGTCGTAGAGGGCGTGACGAATGGTACCTTCCCGGTCGAGGATGAAGGTGGAGCGAAGAATGCCGAGGCGTTTTTCGCCCTGGCGTTCCCGCTCCTGCCAGACGCCATAGGCCTCGCAAACCTCGCCCTCCGTGTCCGCCAGCAGCCGGACATTGATGCCATGCTTGTCGCGGAAGGCGCCATGGCTGACGCAGCTATCCATGCTGATGCCGATGACCTCCGTCTCCAAGGCCTCGAACTCTGGCTGTAGGTCCGTGAATTCCAGAGCCTCCAGGGTGCATCCGGGGGTGTCGTCCTTGGGATAGAAGTAGAGCACCAACTTCTTCTTGCCCTTCTTGTTAACCAGATGGAAGCGGTCCATGTCCGCGTCCGGAAGGGAGAAGAGGGGAGCGGGATCGCCGGGGTGCAGCATCTGTGGAACTCCGCGGGGTGGTCAGGGCGGCCTGGGTCACGCCGGCGGTGTGTCGGTCGCGTCCAGGCCAGTTGGCGTCTCCGCCGGCCCCATCCATTTTGGCGCGGCTCGGGCTGGTTGGCGAAATTTAGGCAGAGCTGTCCGGCGCGTCAACAGGATTCGGCGTGACGGACCCATGGACGCTAGTGGGGCCGCCCTGAGATGGCGCCGCCGTCACCCACTCGGCCAATCCCAGGGTGACGATGGTGCCGCCGCCGGGGCGTGGCTCCAGGCGAATCTCGATGCCATTGGCGAGGGCCAGTTGGCGGCTGATAGCCAGTCCCAGGCCGCTACCGCCGGTGCGGCGGCTACGGGACCGCTCCAGGCGATAGAAGGGACGAAAGACGGCATTGCGCTCCTCCTCGGGGATGCCAGGCCCCCGATCGAGAACCAGGATTTGGGGCGGGTGACGACAGTCGAGCCGGACCTCCACCTGGTCCTGGCTATAGCGCAGGGCGTTCTCCAGCAGATTGCCGACGATGCGCCGCAGGGCCAGGGGATCGACGCGATGACGGCAGCTTCTCGCCGGTTCCCACTTCAGGCGCGGGTTGCCCTGACACAGGTCGCCGAGGAGTTTGGCCAGGTCGACCCAGCGGGGGTCGCCCCGGCCCAGGCGCTTACCCAATTCCGTCGCCTGGCCGATGAGGCCATTCATCTCGTCCAGGTCCCGCTCCATACGTTCCAGGAGGTCCACTTGGTCCGGGGCGTCCCGGGGCAGCATCTCCAGAGCCAGGCGCAGGCGCGTCAATGGGGTGCGCAGGTCGTGGGAAATCCCAGCCAGGAGGACGGTGCGGTTGGCCAAGAGTTCGCGGACCTCGCGGCTCATGGCATTGAACTGGCGCGCCAGGCTGGCCAGTTCCCGGGGGCCCGTCTCCGGCAGCGGCGCCGGGGACATGCCCTTGGCGACCTGTTCCGCCGCCGCCGACAGGCGCTCCAAGGGGCCGGTGACGCGCCGCGCCAGCAGGGCCGCCGAGAGGATGACGAGAACGATGGAGACGACGACGACCAAGAAAATGCCCTCGTAAGGCCGGCTCTGTATTCGCTCCCGTGGAAAGCCGACCCAGATGGGATCGGCGCCTGCCGGGAGATGGACCCAGAACCAGCGTTCGCCATCCTCCAGGTTACTGCCAGCCGCCACCGGCGCGCCGGCCCGCTCCGCCAGGGTCCGTTCCAGACGCGCCATGTAGGGAAAGTAGTGATGTCCTAGGCCCCGTGGCTGCTGGCCGGGGGCGAGCAAACGCAGGCCATAGTCACGGTCGATGCGGGCGCGGAAATCGGCCTGGCGCTCCGGCTCCAGGTGGCCCAGGGCACGGGTCGCCAGCAGCATGAGGGCACTCAGATCCTGGGTGGACCGGTCCACCACCGGCGCCAGGGCAAACTGGACCACGGCGGCAAAGGCCAGGAAGGCAAAGAGTCCGAAGGTCACGATCAGGGTGACCAGGGCCCGGCTGAAAAGGGAGAGAGGCATGGCCGCCGCGCCTTAGGGTTCGCCCTGGGTTTCGCCCTGGGGGGTGAAGACATAGCCCTTGCCCCAGACGGTGCGGATGTAAAGGGGGTGCTTGGTATCCGGTTCGATCTTGGACCTCAGCCGGGCCACCAGGACATCGATGCTGCGGTCGAAGGGCGAGCGTTCGTAACCCTTGAGCAGATCAAGGAGGCTGTCCCGATTCATAACCCGATTGGGCCGCGCCACAAAGACCTGCAAGAGGTCGAATTCGCCACTGGTGAGGGGAACAGGTTCGCCGCCTCGGCTTAGCTCCCGGCGCCAGCCATCGAGCCGGAAGGGGCCAAAGGCCGACACCGGCGTCTCCTGGCGCTCGATCGGCGTGGGCTCCCGCCGACGCAACACGGCGCGGACGCGGGCCAGCAACTCGCGCGGATTGAAGGGCTTGGCCAGATAGTCGTCGGCCCCCACCTCCAGACCAACGATACGGTCAATATCATCCCCCCGCGCCGATAGCATGACGATGGGTACCTGGGAATCCCGGCGCAGCCGACGGGCCAGGGAGAGGCCATCCTCCCCCGGCAGCATAAGGTCCAGAATCACCAGATCCGCCTGGTCTTGGGCAAGCCATTCATCCATGGCAGCGCCATCCTCCACCCCCGCCACGGCGAAACCCGCCTGGGTCAGGTAGCGGATAAGCAGGTCCCGGATATGGAGGTCGTCATCCACGATCAAGAGGCGGGTGGGGCGGTCGGTCATGGCTGGGTCTGCCCTTTCGTGGGGTTGCCGCGCGGCGGTGGCCGTGGCCGGGGCCACTCAGGGAAGCCTTCCCTGATTCGGAACAGGGCCGGACAAGCTCCGGTGCCTTAGGGATACAGTTTGTTACAAAAGAAGTATATCCCGTAATACTGAAGAAACCATCCTGCCGCATAATCCAATCTGCCCAAATTGACGGGCAAAAGGATTTAATCCCCCCATGCATCCGATTTTTCCAGGAGATAGCCCGCCCAAGTTTCGACGCTTTGACCATTGGGGCATCCTGGTCGCCATCCTGGCAGGCGGTTTATTGATCGGGATCGTGACCGACAACGACAAGTCTTCCGATGTACGTCACCAGATGGGGGAATCCCAGTCATCCCCGCTGAATCCGTGTTCCAGCCCGCCGGCGCGGCTCCCCTGGAGAAGGGAAGACCCGTCAGCCACCACCGTGAAGGTTCTAACAATTTTCTGGGCAGCAAGCCAGTTGGGCCGCTAGGACGGATACACACCCCCGTTCTAGCGGTCTTTTTTTGCCCGCCAGCGCAATGCCGGCTTCCGGCGGATAGCCGGGTGCAGGCGCCCTTAGGGGCCCTTGGCCCCACCCCGGTCGAGGGCGGCATTCAGCAAGGCCAAGACCTCCTCCAGACCGGCACGGGCCTCTCTGATCAGTTGCGCCATGACCGGATCCGCCTCGGAGAGACGCACCTGACCGGGAGTCTCCCCTTCCTCCGGCACCCGGCCTTCCGTTACGCCGAGGACAATCAGGTCGGCGTTCCTGAGTTGCTTGAGATGGATGCCGCGAGTCATCGAGGGTACCGCTAGCCTTGACCCCGAATTCCACCCTGGGTGCTCAGATCGACAGACGATCCCGCACTCGCTCCAGGGCAGCCCTAGCCTCGGCGGCGACCTCGTCGATGGCCGGTATCCGGGCCAGGGCCAGGACGCTCACCGGATCCATGAAATCCACGGCGGTGCTGGCGGCATCGATGGTCCGGACCACCAGGTTGCAGGGCAGCAAGGCCCCGGCGGCGGGCTGGGATTGGATCACCCGCTTGGCCAGAGCCGGGGCGCAGGCGCCCAGGATGCGGTAGCCGCCGATGTCCTCGCCCAGCTTGGCGCGCAGGATGCCACCCACGTCCACCTCGCTGACCAGGCCCAGCTTTTCGGCGATCAGGGCCTCCTTGACCTGCTCAACCGCCTCCTCGAAGGGGGATTCGAGCACCACTCCAAAGACATACATGGCAGAGCCCTCCCGTGATGAAATAGAGATCCCGCCTCGCGGCGGGCTACGGATGGGCAGGTTAGCACCGGGAACGCAAAAAATCCCGCCCAATCCCCTTCGGCGTGCTAAAGGTAAAATGAGCGTTTGGCCTTGCCCAGAGGCATTCGCCCCCCGTTGGACCCCAAGCGGCCCCATGAACTTGAAGCAGACCCAGATGGACACCCTGAAACTGCGGCGGATCGCCATCGACACCTACCGCGAGAACGTGGCCTTCCTGCATCGGGACTGCCCACATTATCGCAGCGAGGGCTTCCAGGCCCTGAACAAGGTGGAGATCCTCGCCGGGCGGGACACCATGCCCGTGTTAGCGGTCCTCAACGTGGTGGACGATGGCGCCATCGTTGGCCCTGATGAACTGGGCCTGTCCGAGCAGGCCTTCGCCCAGATCGGCATGGCCGAAGGCGCGCCCGTCACCGTCTGCCAGGCTCAGCCGCCAGCCTCCCTGGGCTCCGTGCATCGCAAGATCCGGGGCGAACGCCTGGAGGCCTGGGAATACGCCGACATCGCCCGCGACATCGTCAACAACCGCTACTCCAAGATCGAGATGTCGGCCTTCGTCGTCGCCTGCGCCCAGGTCGGTATGGATCGCGAGGAGGTATTGCACCTGACGCGAGCCATGGTCGATAGCGGCGAGCGTCTGGACTGGGGGAGCGGCCTGGTGGCGGACAAGCACTGCATCGGCGGCGTGCCGGGCAACCGCACCACCCTCATCGTCATGCCCATCGTCGCCGCCCACGGCATCCTGATCCCCAAGACATCCAGCCGTGCCATAACCTCCCCCGCTGGCACCGCGGACACCATGGAGGTCCTGGCTCGGGTCGATCTCACCCCGGACCAGCTCCACGAGATCGTTCGTCGCGAACGTGGCTGCCTGGCCTGGGGCGGCACCGCCCGCCTGGCCCCCGCCGACGATGTCCTCATCGCCGTCGAGCGGCCCTTGTCTCTGGACTCGCCCGGACAGATGGTGGCCTCCATCCTGGCCAAGAAGGTCGCCGCCGGCTCGACCCACCTCCTCATTGATATCCCCGTGGGCCCGACCGCCAAGGTGCGTCATCACCAGGACGCCCTGCGGCTGCGCAAACTTTTCGAATTCGTGGGCGACAGCCTGGGCCTCCATCTGGAGGTGGTGCTGACCGACGGCAGCCAGCCCATCGGCCGCGGCATAGGCCCGGTCCTGGAGGCCCGGGATGTGCTGGCGGTACTGGACAATGACCCCATGGCCCCGGCGGACTTGCGCGAGAAAGCCCTTCTGCTCGCTGGCCACATCCTGGAGTTCGACCCCCCGGTGCGCGGCGGCGCCGGGCTCGCGCTGGCCCGCGAGATCCTGGAATCCGGCCGTGCCGCCGCCAAATTGCGCGCCATCATCGCCGCCCAAGGCGCCAATCCGGACCCGCCGCCCCTGGGGAGCCTGCGCCACGAGGTCCCGGCCCCGGTGGACGGCGTCGTCACGGCCATCGACAATTTCCAGATCGCCCGCATCGCCCGCCTAGCCGGGGCCCCCATGGATCAGGGGGCCGGCGTCGAGCTGCACCGCAAGCTCGGCGATTCAGTGCGCCAGGGTGAGACCCTCTACGCCATCTACGCCCGCTTCCCCGCCGACTACCGCTTTGCCCGCGCCCTGGCCGGCCAAGATACAGGCTATGCCATTGCCGAGCCCTTGAGCGGTCAGAGCCGAGGCGCCAGCAACTGGCGCGTCCCGGTGCGGAATCTCGGACCAGGCAAATAGGGGGCAATGGCCTCCAGCCAGCGAGCCCGAAACCCTGCTTCACCCTCCCTGAATGGATCGAAAACCCGCGTGAAACCCACCCCTGCCCCAACCCTCGTCCTCGGCTTCCCCGACTACCGGGGGCCAGCCCAGCGCCTGGCCACCGCCGCCGGCCTCGACTATGCCGAGGTGGAGGTTCACCGCTTCCCCGACGGCGAGAGCCGGATCCGCCTCCCCTCCGGCCTGAGCGAGCGGGTCATCGTGTGTCGAAGCCTGGAGCACCCGAACGACAAGCTTATCGAGCTGGCCCTGACCGCCGCCGCCGCCCGCGAACTGGGAACGCGCCACCTGACCCTGGTCGCCCCCTACCTCTGCTACATGCGCCAGGACAAGGCCTTCCGCCCCGGCGAGGCCATCAGCCAGCCCATCATCGGCCAACTCCTGGCGGACTGGGTGGATGAACTGGTCACCGTCGATCCCCATCTGCATCGGATCTCCCGCCTGGAGGAGGCTATCCCGGTCAAGCGCGCCCATTGCCTCACCGCCGCGCCCCTCATGGCCCTCTTCCTCCGCCGCGAACTGGGCGCGCCCCTGCTGATCGGCCCGGACGAGGAATCCCGCCAGTGGGTCTCCGCCATCGCCGGGCACGCCGGGCTCGACTACCGGGTCGGCACAAAACAGCGGCACGGTGACCGGGACGTGGCAATCCGCTTTCAAGAGCCCCCACCCAATGGCCGCCATCTGGTCCTGGTGGACGACGTCGCCAGCACCGGCCGCACCCTGGAGGCCGCCGTCGCCGCCCTGGCTGCCACCAGGCCCGCATCCGTTTCCGTGCTCGTCACCCACGCCCTCTTCCTGGAAGGGACCATCGAGCGCCTCCGCCAAGGCGGGGTGACCCATATCTGGAGCACCGACAGCATCCCCCACCCCAGCAACCGCCTGGAATTGGCGCCCCTGCTGGCTGGGGCCCTGGCCTGAGCGCCGATCGAGACCCCCCATGGAACACTGGTACGCCGTTCATACCAAGGCCCGTGACGAAAAACTGGCTGCCGAGAATCTCCATCGGCAGCGGTTCGAGACCTTCCTGCCCCTGATAAAGGTTTCCAAACACCAAAGGGGACGCTGGACGGAGATCATCGAACCTCTCTTCCCCGGCTACCTCTTCATCCTGCTGGACCTGGTCCATCAAGATGCATCCCCCATCCGCTCCACCCGTGGCGCCCTCGGTCTGGTGCGCTTTGGCGGGGGACCGGCGCGAGTCCCCGAGGGGCTGGTGGAACAGCTCATGTCCGCCACCGCCACCACGGAGGGGGTCGTGCGTCAGGAACACCTCTTCAAGCCTGGTGACCGGGTCGAGATCCTCTCTGGCCCCTTTGCGGGCCTACCGGCCAGCATCCTCGCAGAGACCGGCAAGGAGCGCGTGCAACTCCTGCTCGAACTGCTCGGCCGCTCCAACCGGGTCGTGATTTCCCGCCACCAGCTCGCCCCCGTGCCGTAGTCGGCATCCTGAGCAACAGCTAAATTCTGGCTGCCTCATGCCCGGACTTCATATACCCGAGCGGGTTATCCCGCAACAAATCAGCCTGGTAACTTGCCGATAGCAAGGCGGGTTGTCCGCCCGTGTTCCAGAACAGGACCCGGGTATCCTTAGGGAAAAAACCCTGTCGGATCAGATCGAGCATACCGCCGGCGGCCCGGCCTGTGTAGACCGGGTCGAGCAGGATGCCTTCGTATTTGGCAAACAGGTGGATGGCGTTGCGTTCGAGGTCGGTCAGAACACCGTAGCCGGGGCGACAGTAGTGGTCATTGACAAGGACAGCCGCGGGGGAGAAGGGGATGCGCGCCCCCAACTTCTCGCTCGCATCACTCGCCAGGGCGGCGACATGCTCGCTGAGCCAGGGTTTCGAGGCGTCTATGCTGACGCCAAGCACCTTTCCCTGGTACCCGAATAGGCGCTGCCCCAACACCAGCCCGGCCTGGGTCCCCCCACTGGAGGTCGCGAAGATCATCCAGTCCACATTCACGCCCTGCTCGAGAACCTCCTGCATGGCGAAGGCATATCCGAGGGCGCCGATGGGACTGCTTCCACCGTAGGGGACCAGGTAAGGCGCCTTGCCCTGCGCCGCCGCGGTGTCGAAGGTCTTTTGCAGGCAATCGTCCCGCTCCCCGCGGTCGGGCAGGGCGACTATATGCGCGCCAAGAAGCTTATCGAGCAGAAAATTGCCGGTCGGCAGGTGCGGCTGCTCGCCTGTCAGGACCAGGATGCACTCCATGCCGAATTTGGCGGCGGCCGCCGCGGTCTGGCGGCAATGGTTGGACTGGAAGGCCCCCGCCGTAATCAGGGTGCGCGCACCCAGCGCCCGAGCCTCGGCAAGGAGGAACTCCAATTTGCGGGTCTTGTTGCCACCAAAGGCCAGACCGGTCTGGTCATCCCGTTTGATGAAAAGTTCTGGGCCACCCATGGCCGCCGAGAGCCGCGGCATCGGCTCGATGGGCGTGGGCAGGTGGGCAAAGTGAAGGCGGGGAATATTCATGGTGAAAAGAGGCCATGCACGAGTGAAGATATCTGCAAAGAGGCTCCTGGTGACGTCAAGGTTGTTCTTCTGTTGTTGCCACTCATGGCCGACATGGGGGTACCGCCATAAGCAACAAAAAAGCCGACCGGCTCGGGTGCGACACCCTGGCCGGTCGGCTTAATTCGGCAAGGGCCTTTCCAAACGGAAAAG
>JBFZDM010000047.1:0-6621 GCA_041307365.1 Chromatiaceae bacterium
TCCGAGGACCGGGATAACGACCGGCCACGCCAGCGTGGCCGGTTTTTTTTATCCCAAGTACAATCCTGGCACGGACCTCCCCCGCACCCCCGGGTCGCGGGGGGTGGCCCCGAGCTTCGCCAGGGTTAACGCCAGATGGTGGCATTGGTTAGGGCGGGCCCTGGCCCGACTCGCCACCAGGCCCGGCCCTCGCGATCATGGGGCGCCATTCCCCCGCGGCCAACTGGCCGCCGCCCGAGCGTCCCGCCGTTATTCCGAATCCCCCGCCCGCCACCATGTCCAGGATTTGCGGTGGCGGCGGCCCAACGAGGTGAGAACATGACCCAGCCCGTTGAAGTCGCCGAGAATATTTTCGTCATCGAAACCGGCCTCTACCGCCACGGACTGGCCTCCTGCTATCTGGTGCGGGAGGCCGACCGGCTGGCCTTTGTCGATACGGGCACGGCCCATACGGTTCCGGCCCTGCTCCAGTTCATCGCGGACCTGGGTCTGACGCCGGACCACGTGGACTGGGTCATCCCCACCCATGTCCACCTGGACCACGCTGGTGGCAGTGGCGACCTCATGGCCGCTTGTCCCAGGGCCCGTCTGGTTGTCCACCCCAAGGGAGCGCCCCACCTGATTGACCCCTCCCGCCTCGCCGCCAGCGCCATCGCCGTCTATGGGGCGGAGGGTTTTGCCCGGGACTACAAGCACCTCTTGCCGGTCCCCGCGGACCGTATGATCCTGGCCGAGGACGGCATGGAGATCGACCTGGCCGGGCGCAAGCTGCGCTTCCTGGACACCCCCGGCCACGCCAATCACCACGGTTGCATTTATGATGAGCGCACCCGGGGCTTTTTTACTGGCGATACCTTCGGCATCGCCTACCGGGAGTTCTACACCGAGCACGGCCCCCTGCTCTTTGCCCCGACCACGCCCGTTGCGTTCGATCCCGACGCCTGGCTGGCCAGCATTGATCGCCTCATGAGTTTTGACCCACAACGGATGTACCTGACCCATTACGGTCGTCTCGATCACCCCGCGGCCCTGGCCGATGATCTGCGCCAAAGCGTGCGCGACCTGACGGCCCTGGCCCTGGCCGAGGAAGGGGGCGAGGCCGAGGGACGTCTGGACCGGCTGCGCAAAGGGGTGGGGGAACATCTCGCTGGCCGGGTCCGTGACCACGGCTGCGACCTGGACGAGGCTCGGGCGCGGGAACTCCTGGCCTTGGACACGGACCTCAATGCCCAGGGGCTGGATGTCTGGCTGGCAAGGCGGGCCAAGGTGGCCCAGGGCGGAGGACGGGCGGCCGCCGGCTAGGGCCTCATGGGGAGCGGCCTTCCACGGGACTTGGCCGGGAATGATGGGCCGGTCGCCTTGGGCACGGTTTCCGGCCTGGCCGGGACTGGCGCTCCTTCCGAAGCCCTCAATCCCGCAATTGGTAACGCGCCCCGCAATAGGGGCAAGTGGCCTCGCCGGTCTTTTCAATGGGGAGATAGACCCGGGGGTGCAGGTTCCAGAGGGTGTCGGCGGGACGGGGGCAGGCGAGGGGCAGTTCCCGGCGGCCCACGATGATGGGCCCTGGGCTCGGGGATTTGTTGCTGCTGACTTCGGCCATGTTCGTGTTCTCCTGATTGAGAAGGGGGTGAGCCTAGCGCGGGGGCCTCAGGCCAGGGTGAGCCACTCGGGGTTTTCGTCACGACGACCGTGGACCTGGTCGAAGTAGAGTCTCTGCAGGCGCTCGGTGATGGGGCCCCGGCTGCCGCCGCCGATGACGCGGCCATCGACTTCGCGGATGGGGGTGACCTCGGCGGCGGTGCCGGTGAAAAAGGCCTCGTCGGCAATATAGACCTCGTCGCGGGTAATGCGCTTCTCGACCACGCGAATGCCGAGTTCATCCGCCAGCGCCATGACGGTGCGGCGGGTAATGCCGTCCAGGGCGGAGGTCAGGTCCGGGGTGTAGAGGACGCCGTCGCGTACCAGGAAGATATTCTCGCCGCTCCCTTCCATCACATGGCCCGAGGCATCGAGAAGCAGGGCCTCGTCGTAGCCATCGCGCAGGGCCTCCTGAAGCGCCATCATGGAATTCATGTAGTTGCCGTTGGCCTTGGCCCGGCACATAGTGATGTTGACATGGTGGCGGGTAAAGGAGGAGACGCGGATGCGGATACCGTGACGCATGTTGTCCTCGCCCAGGTAGGCGCCCCACTCCCAGGCGGCGACCATGCAATGGACCAGGAGGTTGTCGGCGCGCAGGCCCATGCCCTCGGAGCCGTAGAAGCACATGGGCCGGATATAGGCGGAGGCCAGGCCGTTTTCCCGCACCGCCGCGCGCTGGGCCTCGTCCAGGGCATCGCGATCATAAGGCAAGGGCATGCCCAGGATCTTGGCGGAGTTGAAGAGGCGGTCAGTGTGATCGCGCAGGCGGAAGATAGCGGCGCCTTTTTCGGTGGCGTAGGCCCGAACCCCCTCAAAGACGCCCATGCCGTAGTGCAGGGTGTGGGTCAATACATGGGTCTTGGCCTCGCGCCAAGGCACCATTTCGCCATCCAGCCAGATCAGGCCGTCACGATCCGCCATCGTTGTCATCTTGTTCTCCTTGTTACTTCGTGCTCGGCAGGCCGCTGCGCCCGGACCGCCCCTCAAGGTCAGGAATGGCGGCACCCAGGCTGGGCCCCACCTTCATTCCTCCATCAACTCCCGCCACAGGGACGCGACCCGCTCGCGGCTGTCGAGCAGCACCTCATCGGCGACCGTGGTCGGCGTATCCTGCAAGGCGCTGCGATGGTAGGCGGCCCGCAGGGCCTTGTAGGCCTCGGTGAGGTCCGCCGCCGCCGTGCCAGGCAGGAGATCGAGTCGCCCCAGGCCCTCGAGGAGCCGGATGTTGTCGGACCAGACGGCCAGTTCCGGGTAACGGTATGCCCACCTCAGGATCGAGTATTGAACCATAAACTCGATGTCCGCAATACCGCCCCGGCCCTGTTTGAGGTCGAACCGGCCCCGGCCGCTCTTGTCCAGGCTTTCCCGCATCTTGATCCGCATCTCGCGCACCTCCCCACGCAGGCGATCGGGATCGCGTTCCATGCACAGGACGTCGCGCCGGATACGGGCGAAGTGATCATAGAGTTCGCGATCGCCGGCCAGGGGCCGGGCACGCACCAGGGCCTGGTGCTCCCAGGTCCAGGCGTCCTTGGCCTGGTAGTTGGCGAAGGAGGCAAGGGAGCGCACCAGCAGGCCCTTGTTACCGTCCGGGCGCAGGCGCATATCGACCTCGTAGAGCTGGCCGGAAGGGGTCTGGGTGGTCATCATGTGAATGGCGCGCTGACCCAGGCGCATGTAGAACTGGCCGTTGGCGATGGCCAAGGGGCCCGCCGTCATGGCTCCCGGGCTGTCGCCGCCGTGAAGGAAGACCAGGTCCAGGTCCGAGCCATAACCCAACTCGATGCCACCCAGCTTGCCGTAACCCACGACGAGGAAACCGGAACCCCCTTCGCGCACCCCGGCGGGCGCGCCATGCTTGCCGGTCAGGTGGCGATAGGTCAGGTCGAGGATGCGCTCCAGGCTGACCTCGGCAATCTCGGTGAGATAGTCGCTGACCACCATGAGGGGGATGGCCCCGGTAAGGTCGGCCGCCGCTACCCGCAGCCGGTTGCTCTGGACGAACTGGCGCAGCCGTTCCATCTGCTGTTCCAGGTCCTCTGGGTCCAGCGGGTCCAGCAGGGCATCCAGTTCGGCGTTCAAATCCGCCCGGCGCAGGGGGGCGAATAGCCGGCGCGGGTCGATCAATTCGTCGAGGAGCAGGGGCTGGCGGGCGATTTGCTGGCCGATCCAGGGACTCATGCCCGCCAAGCGCACAAGTTGAGACAGGATGATGGGGCGCTCCACCAGCATCGCCAGGTAGGCGGTACGGCGCACCACCGCCTCCAGCACCCGCAACACCCGTTCCAGGGCCAGATCCGGGGCCTCGGAAGCGGCGACCATGGGCAGCGCCAGCGGCATCAACTGGCCTAGGCGCTCCCGGCCCCGACTGCCGAGACCCTTGCGCGTGACCGCCTCGCGGAAGGTCTCCAGGCGCTCCCGCGCCTGGGGGGCATCGGCGAAGCCAGCCTGGCTCAACAGCTCCTCGGCCTGGGCGGAATCCAGGCCGCCGCGCCAGATGGCGGCAAAGGCCGGTTCCTGATGGGCCTCGTCGGCCTGGGGCGCGGCAAAGACACTGTCGAATTGGCCCTGAACGCGGCGGCGGTGTTCGTCGAGGGTGGACAGGAAGCTTGCCCAGTCGGCGAAGCCCAGGGACCGGGCCAGGCGCAACCTTCCCAGGGTGTCCTCGGGCAGGCGGTGGGTCTGCTGATCCTTCCAGGCCTGGAGATGGTTTTCCACCCGCCGCAGGAAGACATAGGCCGCGTCGAGTTGTCGTACCGCGAAGCCAGGCAGCAGCCCCCGCTCGCCCAGATGGTTCAAGACGGGGCGGATGGGGCGGAGTTGCAGCCCTGGGTCGCGCCCGCCACGCACGAGCTGGAAGGCCTGGCCGATGAACTCGATCTCGCGGATGCCGCCGGGACCCAGCTTGATATTGTCCGCCATGCCCTTGCGCTGGAGTTCCTTGGCGATCAGGGCCTTCATGTCGCGCAGGGACTCGATGGCGCCGAAGTCCAGATAGCGGCGATAGACAAAGGGCCTGAGCATGGCGCCGAGTTGTTGCGCCTTGTCCAGGGGACCGGCCACCACCCGCGCCTTGATCATGGCGTAGCGTTCCCACTCACGGGCATGGTCCTGGTAGTAATACTCCATGGCGTTAAAGCTCATGGCCAGAGGGCCGGCCTCGCCGAATGGGCGCAGGCGGGTATCGACACGGAAGACGAAACCCTCCACGGTGGGGGCATCCAGGGCCCTCACCAGGCGCTGAGCCAGGCGAACGAAGAACTGTTCATTGGTGAGCGGGCGCGGACCCTCCACCTGGCCGGTGGCGGGATAGGCGAAGATGAGGTCAATGTCGGAGGAGAGATTGAGTTCCCGCGCCCCCAGCTTGCCCATGCCGATGACCAGCAGGGGCTGTTCTTCCCCATTGGCGTCGCGCGGGGTGCCCAGGTCGGCGCGGGTCCAGTCCTGCAGTCGGTCGAGGGCCTGGCGGATGCAGACATCCGCCAGTTCGCTGAGATCCTCCAGGGTTTCGTCCAGGGGGGCGGCGTCGGAGAGGTCGCGCCAGACGATGCGCAGCATCTCGCGGCGACGGAAATGACGCAGGCGGCGCTGAAGCCCCTCCTCGTCCGCCCGGCCGGGGGCCAGGTCCGCCAGGTCCGCCGCCAGCCGTCGCTCCAGGTCCCCGGGGGCGTAGCAACGGGCCAGATCGCCACTGGCCAACAAGCCGGCAAGGGTCTCGGGATAACGGGCGGCGGTGACGGCCGCGAAGTCGCTGCCCTCCCAGACGCGGGCGCGGGCCTCCTCGAAGCCGGGGGCCGCGGGCAAAGAGAGGCCCTGCCCCTCCGCCCAATCCAGCCACCGCCGCCAGAGCCCTTCGCCGGTGGCCGTCAATTCCGATTCCGCCGTCATGATGTTAATCCCTGTTTGCAGGATGCACCTTGGGGTTTGGCCTGTCCGACGCATTTTATACCCCAGCCACCCTGGAGGCGGCCCGCGCCTTCTCCCTGGCCTGAATCAAGCAATACCACGCGCATCCCTGGCCGCATTATTGGCTAGAATGCTGGCTTCGTTCACCACCAAATAAGATGGAATCCTATGCTGCAAGCCTATCGCCAACATGCGGCCGAACGCGCCGCCCTCGGTATTCCGCCGCTGCCCCTCTCCGCCCAGCAAACTGCCGACCTGATCGAGCTGATCAAGAACCCGCCCGCCGGCGAGGAAGCCTTCCTGCTGGACCTGCTGACCCATCGCGTGCCCCCGGGCGTGGACGACGCAGCCCAGGTCAAGGCCAGTTTCCTGGCGGCGGTGGCCCACGGTGACATTACCGTCGGCCTGATCGGCAAAGCCAAGGCCACCGAATTGCTGGGCACCATGGTGGGCGGTTACAACGTCCATCCGTTGATCGAGCTGCTGGACGACCCCGAGGTCGCCGCCGTCGCCGCCGAGGGCCTGAAGAAAACCCTGCTGATGTTCGACTTCTTCAACGACGTCGCCGACAAGGCCAAGGCCGGCAACGTCAAGGCCCAGGAGGTGATAGAGAGCTGGGCCAACGCCGAGTGGTTCACCAGCCGCCCCGAGGTGCCCCAGTCCATTACCGTCACCGTCTTCAAGGTGCCCGGCGAGACCAATACCGACGACCTGTCGCCCGCCCCTGACGCCTGGAGCCGCCCGGACATCCCACTGCACTATCTGGCGATGCTAAAGAACACCCGTCCCGACGCGACCTTCACGCCCGAGGAGGACGGCAAGCGCGGCCCCATGCAGTTCGTCGAGGACCTCAAGAACAATGGCCACCTGGTGGCCTACGTCGGCGATGTCGTCGGCACCGGCTCCAGCCGCAAAAGCGCCACCAACAGCGTCGTCTGGGCCACCGGCCAGGACATCCCCTACGTGCCCAACAAACGCTTCGGCGGCGTGACCCTGGGCGGCAAGATCGCGCCCATCTTTTTCAACACCCAGGAGGACTCGGGCTCGCTGCCGATCGAACTCGACGTGTCCCAA
>JBFZDM010000414.1:0-2937 GCA_041307365.1 Chromatiaceae bacterium
TCGGGACCTTGATGTACGTGATCGAGGGTCCCGCCAACGGCTTCACCAGCATTCCCACCAGCATCTACTGGGCGGTGGTGACCCTGACCACGGTAGGCTTCGGCGACATCACGCCGAAGACCCCTCTGGGGCAGATGGTCGCCACCCTGGTGATGATCACGGGCTATTCGATCATCGCCGTGCCCACGGGCATCTTCACCGCCGAACTGACCCATGCCATGCGCCAGGACGGCCAACTCAAGCATGACTGCCCGCATTGCCATAAAAACCGCCATGAGCTCAACGCCGCCTTCTGCACCCGATGTGGCAACCAATTGTTTCATAAGGATTAATACTCACCTGAATGCGGCATTTGGCTGTCTCGCCCGTCCAAGGTGTAATCCTTTCCCCGCGATGCCCGTGCTTGACGCAACCCCTTATTCCCTGCACATTCCCAACGCTCTGCCCCACCGAGGCTGGAAATGACCGTGCATTTGGCCCCTTCAGCAACGCCATGGCCGCCAAGTATGGCTCCGACTACATTCTTCAGCGAGGGGGCGTGGCCGCATCTTGAAGGTGGAAGCAACCTGCCGGCGTGGCCACGTGAGGCCGGTCTGGGCCCTGGAAGCCGCCATCCGCCTGACATCGGACCCCTTTCGGTCCGGTTCATGGCCCTGGGGCCCGAAATATGCTAAGGAATAGCCAGGGTATTGCCAGGCGTGGCGCCGAGGGTCAGCCCCGGCTGGGGCGCGCCGGTGCCGCCCCTGCCCGGTCACCGGGCATGGCGCCCAAATGAGGCGCCTCAACCTGGCGCCTTACAAGCGATTTGGCCCTGACCCAGATTCACCAACCTCCTTCTGCCGCGGAGTCCTTATTCATGTCGCCTTTTCTTGACATGCTTCATAGCCAGCCCAACGACAAGCTGTTCGACTTGCCACCCCTGTCCCTGAGCGCGGAAGGGTTGGCCTTGGACTTCAGGCGATACTACGCCAGCACCTTTGGTCGCGATCGGGACTGCCGTTCCACCTATTACCCCTACCGTGCCCTATCGGTAGTCATGCGGGACCGCCTCATGGAGCGGTGGAAGCGCACCCGCCAGGCCCATGACGAGGCCGATTGCAAGCGCACCCATTATTTGTCCCTGGAATTTCTGATGGGCCGGGCCCTCTGCAACGCCATGCTCAACCTGGGCCTTGGCGAAGCGGCGGGGCAGGGTCTCTATGACTTTGGCCTCCGTCTGGAGGAAATCGCCACCACCGAGCCGGACGCGGGTCTGGGCAATGGCGGCCTCGGTCGATTGGCGGCCTGTTTTCTGGATTCTTGCGCCTGCTTGCAACTGCCCGTGAAGGGCTATGGCCTGCGCTATGAATACGGCATGTTCCGCCAGACCATCAACAACGGCTATCAGGTCGAGGAGCCGGATCACTGGCTGCGGGATGGCAACCCCTGGGAGTTGGAGCGCCCGGAATACACCCAGCGCGTCCAGTTTGGCGGCCGCACCGAGTTCTTCCAGGATGACCGTGGCCGCCTCCTGGTGCGCTGGGTCGATACCCATGACGTCCTGGCGGTGCCCTATGACACCCCGGTGCCTGGCTATCGCAACGACACCATCAACACCCTGCGCCTGTGGAAGGCCGCCGCCACCGATGAGTTCAACCTGGGGGAATTCAACGCCGGCAGCTACCCCGAGTCTGTCGCCGCCAAGAATGCCGCCGAGCACATCACCATGGTCCTCTACCCCAACGACGCCAGCGAGAACGGCAAGGAGCTGCGGCTGCGCCAGCAATACCTGCTCGCCAGCGCCAGTCTCAAGGATGTGCTGCGGGAGTGGATCCGGCTCCATGGTCACGATTTTAGCCAGTTCGCGGACAAGAATAGCTTCCAGCTCAACGACACCCATCCCGCCATCTCGGTGGCGGAACTCATGCGTCTGCTGCTGGACGAGCATCGCCTGGAATGGGACCAGGCCTGGGCCATCACCACCGCCACCATGGCCTACACCAACCATACCCTGCTGCCGGAAGCCCTGGAACGTTGGCCGGTGCGCATGTTCCAGTCGCTCCTGCCGCGTCTTCTGCAGATCATCTATGAGATCAACGCCCGCTTCCTGACGGAGGTCGCCTCGCGCTGGCCTGGCGACATGGCGCGCCAGGCGCGCATGTCCCTCATCGAGGAGGGCTATGAACCCCAGATTCGCATGGCCTTTCTGGCCATCGTCGGCAGCTTCTCCGTCAACGGCGTGGCCGAGCTTCATTCCCGTCTGCTGGTCGAGGGCCTGTTCCGCGACTTTTTCGAACTCTGGCCCCACAAGTTCAACAACAAGACCAATGGCGTCACTCCCCGGCGCTGGCTGGCCATGTGCAACCCTGGCCTGCGCCAACTCCTGGACGACAGCATTGGCCAGGGCTGGGTGCGCGACCTGAGTCAACTGGAGCGCATCGCCCCCCACGCCGAGGACCCAGCCTTTCGCGACCGCTTCCGCGCCATCAAGCGCGCCAACAAGGAGAGTCTGGCCCGGCTGGTGGCACAGGATTGCCACGTGCAATTCGATCCGGATGCCCTCTTCGACGTCCAGGTCAAGCGCATCCATGAATACAAGCGCCAGTTGCTCAACCTGCTACACGTTATCCATCTCTATAACCGCATCAAGCACGGCGACACGGCCAACTGGACGCCCCGTTGCGTCCTCATCGGTGGTAAGGCCGCTCCCGGCTACGCCATGGCCAAGCTCATTATCAAGCTCATCAATAACGTGGCTCATGTGGTGAACACCGACAAGGACGTGGGCGGCCTGTTGCGCCTGGCCTTCATCCCCGACTACCGGGTCTCGATCATGGAGACCATAGCCCCCGGCACGGACCTGTCCGAGCAGATTTCCACCGCCGGCAAGGAGGCCTCGGGCACCGGCAACATGAAATTCATGATGAATGGCGCCATCACCATTGGCACCCTCGACGG
>JBFZDM010000417.1:0-2740 GCA_041307365.1 Chromatiaceae bacterium
GCGGGAATTTGGGCGCCGCCCTGGACGATGGGCTTGTTCCAGGAGGGATTGAGGTCGTCGAGGTGGAAAACCGAGAGCCCATAGTGGCTGGCCAGATGATGGGCGGGCATGGGGTGTTTCAACACCAGGCGGTCGTGGTCATGGGGTTTGTGATAGGCCACGCCCTCGGGAAAATATCTATCGGCGTTGCCGGCGACTTCGCGAGCAGCGACGAACTGAGAATAGAAGTTGCGGGAATCGAAGCCAAAGTACTCGCCCTTGTAGTTCTGAACGATGACGCCGATGTCATCGCCATAGAGTCGCTTGGCCTTAGCCATGCCACCCTGACCGTGATTGTAGGAGGTGACCGCCAAGGGCCAGCTACCGAGCTTGCGATGGGCATCCGCCAGGTAGCGGGCAGCGCCCTCGGCGGCCAGCATGGGATCCATGCGATGGTCTAACTTGGAATCGACTTGCAGTTGATATACACGGCCGGTGGCTGGCATGAACTGCCAGAGACCCGCCGCGCCAACGCCTGAACGGGCCTTGGCCTGAAAGGAAGACTCCACATGGGGCAGGTAGGCGAGGTCCTCGGGCACGCCGTGCTTACGGAAAATCTCGCGGAAGGCCTGATCGTAGCGGCCGCTGATCTCCATGCCGTTGAGGAAGCGCTCGCGCACGCCCTGCTGGGTCCGCAGCCGTTCCGCGGCGCCATAGACGGCGGACTTGCCGCCCGCGGCAACAAGCTTGTCGTAGAGAACCTTGTCCGCCGCGGTGAGGGATTCGCCACTGGCGACCTTACGCTCCAGGGTGGCGAGCCTGCCGCGATATTCCTCCTGTTTTCCACGGATAAAGGCGCGGCGGTTCTCGGCGCTGCCACGGTAGGCCCCGGGTACCTCGGCGACCTCGTAGATCACGCCCATGTAAAGGTTGTCATGAAAAGCGATCTGGGAGCGGCTCCATTCGCCATAGACTTGACGCCAGAATTCCACATTGTTCTCGACACCCCGGGGGACCGGGAAGACCTTGTCGGAGGTCGTCTTGTGCCCCAAGGCGGAGTTGCTGTCCCCGGTACTGGAACAGCCTGTGAGATAGGTCAGAGTGAGCGCGAGCAGCCCGAAAAGAAGGTAACGGAACCCCTTGATCATGCGTATTTCTCTCCCCCCCGTCCCCACACGGGGCATCGAAAACAAAAAGACACCGCTCACCCAAGCGGCGTACAGATGAACTATAGTCAGTGCGCACCGGAATTGGCAAGATTTTCCTTCATCTCGAAGGCTCACTTGAAGTAAAGGCCAGCTTCGGGGTTCCCTGGCTCCCAGCGGGATCGCCGAGTCTCGCCGCCAGAGCTAGGATCATCCCTCCCATCCTTGGGTTGCTTCCTTGGGTGAGTGGCGGGACCATAGTCCCCTATACCTGATTGGAGCCGCCCCTTGTCCCTCACCCGCGCCAGCCTTCTCGTCTTGTTCCTCGCCGGCCTTTGCCTTGGCACGGGCCTGGCCCTGGCCGAACCCCAGACCTCATCCAAGGCCGACGGGGCCAAGGGGGAGGAGACCCAGACCCTGGATATTGTCGGCGCCAAGCTGGACCCGGCGATCACCATCCGCTTTCTGGAGACCCGCATCAAGGAGCTGGAGTCCGCCAGCGATCTTGAGGCGGAAACCGCCAAGCGCCTGACCGAACTCTATCGCAAGGCCCTAAGCAACATGGAGGCCGTGCGGAGCCAGGAGGCCAAGTCGGCGGCCTTTGCCCAGAGCCTGGAGACGGCGCCGGCCGAGATTTTGCGTCTGCGCGGGGAGATAGAGACCCTGCAAGTCCAGGCCGAAGAGAAACCGGCGGCCCTGCCCGCGAAGATCTCGATCACCGAACTCGAACAGCAGCTCGCCAAGGAGGTGGCCAACGAGGCCGCCATTAGCGCCCTGGTCGCCGAGATGGAAAAGACCCTCGAGGGCTGGTCTCAGAGCCCGGCGGAGGCACGGCAACGGATTCAGGACACCCGCAAGGCCCTGGAGGAACTGGAGAAGGAGTTGGCCGCCGCGGCGCCCGAGGGCGAGACGCCAGCCATGAAGGAGGCCCGCCTGCTGGTCCAGGAGACACGCCAGCGCGCCCTGCGCGCCGAACTGCTGCGACTGGACCAGGAACTCCTGAGCCAAGGTGTGCGCGAGGACCTCCTACGGGCGGAACGTGACAAGGCCCTCCTGGATCTCAAACGTATCCAGACCCGCTCCCAACACCTGGACGAGGAACTCAATCAGCGCCGCCTAGCCGAGGCCGAGCGAGCCAGGAAGGAAGCGGAGGCGGCGACCCGCGCCGCCGCCGGCCGCCACCCCTTGGTGGGGGCGCTAGCGGCGGACAACGCGGACCTGACCGAGAAGCTTGGCGAATCCACCGGCGCCCTGAGCCAGATCAACGCCGAACTGACCCAGATCCGGACCCAGGCCAAGCGGCTGGAGGAAGAATACCGAAACACCCGCCAACGGATGGAGATCTCGGGAATCAGCGAGGTCATGGGCCAGGTCCTGATGGACAGCCGCCGCCAACTCCCTGACGCCGCCGATCTCCTGCAAACCAACCGGGAACGGGAACGGCGCATCACGGAGGCCAGCCTACGTCAGATCCGCTTCAACGAAGACCTGCAGCGCCTGCGCGATCTGGACGCCCAGGTCGAGGAGCGTCTTGCCAGTCTACCACCCGAGGAGATCAGGTCCGAACTGCGCGCCGAGGTCCGGGCTCAGCTCGAACGCCAACGGGAACTCCTCGT
>JBFZDM010000055.1:0-4274 GCA_041307365.1 Chromatiaceae bacterium
GGCCGTAGGCCCGGGGTCGAGGAACGGACGGAGATGGAGCGTCTCTGGGAGGCCGCCAAGGCGGTGGAATAGAGGCGCATCCCCGGCCGGATGACCGCCCTGGTTTTTTTCAATCACTTCATCCAGACAATCACTTCAATTCTGTATTGCCCTCTCCCATGAGCTACTTGGATCATATCCGTGCCTGTAACCGCTGGGACCCTAGCCAATTCGTCCCTTTCCGCGTCGAGGGCGAGAGGGTCGGCCATATCCGCCGCGACTTTCTCCCCCATTTGCGCGACTGGCCTGCCGTCCTGGGCTGGTCGGAAGAGGGCGTCGATTGGCTCCACCCGACGACGGATCTGGAAGAAGGCTCCTGGATGCTGCATGAAATCCTTGAAGAGTTGCACGCCCAAGGCGTCATTGGTCACATCCATGGCGAGCGTTATCCGGTCGCCGGCAAGGAGCGGCTCAGGCCCAGTCTGCTCATCGACCGTTCCGCCGCCACCTATTTTGGGGTAAGGGCTTATGGCCAACACCTCAATGGATTTGTCCGTTCCGAGGGCGGCCTGAAACTGTGGGTCGCGCGTCGCGCCGCCGACCGCCGCATCTTTCCCAATCATCTGGATCACCTGGCCGCTGGTGGTCTGCCCTGGGGCATAGGTCTGGCCGAGAATATGCGGAAGGAATGCCGGGAAGAGGCTGGAATGCCCGAGTCCATCTCGTCTCGGGCGGTGGCGGTCGGGGCCGTGACCTACTGCCTGGAGGGGAAACACGGCCTAAAACCCGACGTCATGTATTGCTACGACCTGGAGGTGCCGGAGGACTTCCAGCCGGTCAACACGGATGGCGAGGTGGCGGGGTTCGAACTGCAACCCGTTGAACAGGTCATGGCAACCGTGCGGGAGACGGATGAATTCAAGCTCAACTGCAATCTGGTCATCATCGACTTCCTCATCCGCCACGGCCTCATCAGCCCGGAAGAACCCGATTACCTGGACTTGATCCAGGGGCTAAGGTCATCCTTGCCTTAAGCAAAGGCAATCTTTCAGCCTGGCGGTAAGAAACAAATCCAACTCATTGCCATGTCAATCATGCCCCTGCACCGCCATCCCACCACCGCCGTCCGGGTTGGCAATGTCCAGATCGGCGGCGGCGCGCCTCTGGTGGTCCAGTCCATGACCAATACGGACACGGCCGATGTCGCCGCCAGCGTGCGCCAGGTCGCCGAATTGGCTCGCGCGGGTTCGGAACTGGTTCGTATCACCGTCAACAATGAAGATGCCGCCCGAGCCGTGCCGGCTATTCGCGAAGCCTTGGATGGCATGGGGTTGGATATCCCCCTGATCGGGGATTTCCACTTCAATGGCCACCGGCTCCTGAGCGACTATCCCGAGTGCGCCCAGGCCTTGGCCAAGTACCGCATCAACCCTGGCAATGTCGGTCGTGGCAAGAAACGCGACAGTCAGTTCGCCACCCTGATCGAGTTGGCCATTCGGCACGACCGGCCGGTGCGTATCGGCGTCAACTGGGGCAGCCTGGACCCGGAACTGGTGGCGCGTCTGATGGATGCCAACGCCCGAGCGGCCCATCCGGCGCCGGTCCAGGAGGTTACTTACGAGGCCATGGTCCAGTCCGCCATCGAGAGCGCCCACCAGGCCGAGGCCCTCGGGCTCCCGCATGATCGCATCGTCCTATCCTGCAAGATGAGTGGAGTACAGGACCTGATAACCGTCTATCGCCGCCTTGCCGCGCGCGGCGATTATGCCCTGCACCTGGGTCTGACCGAGGCGGGTATGGGCGCCAAGGGCATCGTCGCCTCCACCGCTGCCCTCGCCGTGCTGCTGCAAGAGGGCATCGGCGACACTATCCGCATCTCCCTGACCCCCGAGCCCGGCGAGCCACGCCACCGCGAGGTCGAGGTCGCCCAAGAGATCCTCCAGGCCCTGGAGCTGCGGGCTTTCGCCCCCCAGGTCACCGCCTGCCCTGGTTGCGGGCGCACCACCAGCATGGCCTTTCAGCAGCTTGCCAAGGATATCCAGACCCACCTGCATGAACGCCTGCCGCAATGGCGCCTGGCTTACCCCGGCGTGGAGACCCTGCGAGTGGCGGTCATGGGCTGTGTCGTCAATGGACCCGGCGAGAGCCGGCAGGCCAATATCGGCATCAGCCTCCCCGGCACCGGCGAACGGCCCGCCGCCCCCGTCTATGTCGATGGCGAAAAGGTGGCTACCCTCAAGGGCGAGGGCATCGCCGAGGAATTTATTCGCATGGTTGATGCCTATGTCATGGAACACTACGGTCGATGACCTGTCCACCTTAGGGCCGCCAGCCATGGGTGAGTCCAGGGTGTCCCGGCTGCCGCCGGTCCGCCTGTCCCTTGTTGCCAGCTAGGCATTGGCCTTGGCCTTGGCCAAAGGATTGAGAAATTCAATCCTCCTCATTCCATTCCAAGACTGGTCCGAGAGGGTTTTTTGGGTTATGCTGCACCGCACAAATAGGGCGCTGGACCTAGGATCCCTTCCCCTGGCTAGCGTGCCGCGGATTGGTTCAATCACCAGGGACAACTAACCCATGACAGCCTCGACCGGATACGACTGCCTTATCGTCGGTGGCGGTGTGAGCGGCACCGCCCTCTTGTACGAGCTGGCCAGGTTCACGGACCTGAAGCGCCTTTGCCTGCTGGAGAAGCATGACCGACCGGCGCAGGCGAACTCTCATGCCCACAATAACAGTCAGACCCTGCACTGGGGTGACATCGAGACTCAACTCGATCCCGATCAGGCCCTGAGGGCCAACCGTTCCGCCGCCATGGTGGTGAACTATGCCACCCGGCTGGCGCCCCGGGACCGCGATCGCATCATCCAGCGTATGTCCCGCATGGTGCTGGGCGTGGGCGCCAAGGAATGCGCGGCGCTACGCCAGCGTTACGAGTTACTCAAGCCCAGTTTTCCGCGCCTGCGCCTGCTTGAGGCCCAGGACATCGCCGACATCGAGCCCAACGTTGCGCTAGTGCAGGGCAGTTGGCGCAAGGACGAGATTCTGGGGCTGGGCATGGCCGATGATTGGACGGCCGCCGACTACCGGGCCCTATCCGAGTCCTTCTCAACCCAGTGCGTACGCCTGGATCGGCTGACCGATCGGCATGTCACCCAACTTTATGGCACGGACGTCACGGCCATCCGTAAGGAGGGCGACTTCTATGTGCTGGATACCAGCCGTGGCCTCATGCAGGCACGCTCGGTGGTGGTCTGCGCGGGCGGTCACGGTCTGCACCTAGCGCAGGGGATGGGCCTGGGCCAGGAATTCGCCTTCCTCCCCGTGGTCGGCACCTATTACACGGCGCCGGACATGCTGAGCGGCAAGGTCTTCCGCATGCAAAAGCCGGGTCGGCCCTTTCCGGCCCTCCATGGTGGCCCCGATTTTCGGTATCGGCGCAAGACCCGCTTCGGCCCTATCTCCATGATGCTCGCCCGGGTGGGCCTGGATCACAAGCCCCGTCTCGGTGATTTCCTTGCCCTTTTCAGGCATGAGGACGCGGACGTGGCGGCGACCATCCGCGGCCTGGTCAAGAGGGCCGAGGTGCGGGCGGACCTGGCGCGCGACCTCCTCTACCGGATGCCCCTGCTGGCACGGGGCCGCCTTGCGGCGGCCGTGCGCGAGATAGTGCCAGCTATCAAACCCCGGGATATCGAATTCACCGCTGGGGTTGGCGGGATCCGGCCTCAGATTATCGACAAAAGCCAGCGCGCCCTGCGCCTGGAAGATACCCGCCTCACCAATGGCGCCGGGCTGATCTTCAATCTCACACCGTCCCCTGGCGGCACCGGTTGCCTGGGCCAGGCGGAGCGGGATATGCGCCAGGTGGCCCATTATCTGGGTGCCAGGATCGATTGGCATGCCTTCCAGCGCGAACTGCTGGAGGGTGAGGTTCCCGGGATCTCGGCCCCAACCGAACTGGCGCGGGCAAGCTAGGGCCGTTGGCCGGCCCCGAGGGTACCAGCCCATCCCGGCCTGGCCTCACGCCGGCTGTATGGCAACCACCCGGTGATGGAAATTGGGCGAATCCGGTGCCACCGTCAGGCCCTCCGCGTCGGCGTACTGGGTCACGCTGATGAGGAAGGGCGTCATCTGGGGGGCACTGATCCGGCATAGGTTGCCGGCGGCCTCGACCTCCGGGTGGCGGAGGGCATCCGCCAGTTGGGCGGCGGCGCGGGCAGGCCCGTCGTGCCGGTACAGGGCCTCGTTTAGCAGGATGGCGGTGCGCGAATCCACGCGCAGAATACAGCGCGTGG
>JBFZDM010000427.1:0-4952 GCA_041307365.1 Chromatiaceae bacterium
CGACCAGAAACGGCCGCTCTCTTCGTCCCGAATGTAGAACGCTTCCCCGCACGCATCGGTCACCGCGTCGTTCGACCAGGGCGTGAGGCGGAACTCGTGGGCGTTCTCGCCCCAGGTGTAGGCCTGGCCGGCTTCGGAGACGACGCAGCCGAATTGGGGATTGGCCAGTACGTTGACCCAGGGTGCCGGAGTGGGCTGCCGGGCTGTGGTGGTGATGACGTACTCGCGTCCGTCGGCGGTGAATCCACCCATCCCGTTGGCCAGGATCAGGTCGCGCCTTGGCCGTTCGAGGGCGGCCGCGGTCTCCTTCTGGGGCTCCCGGGTGGGGACCAGGCGGGGTACGCGCACCACCGGCGCGACCAGGCGGTTGAGCTGTTCCGCCAGGGTCCCGCCGCTGTCGCTGAGCGTGACCCGTGCGACGGTCAGGAACAGGGTGCGGTCCTCCTCGGCGATCTGCTCCAGCGAGCGCACGAAGATGCCCCCCGGCCGCTCCAATGCCTGGTTCCCCAGGCCCACCGCAACCAGGCCCAGGATACGGTCCTGCAACGCCTGCCGGTAGCCGGCGCGGTCTTCGTTCCAGATCACCAGATCCACCGCCAGCCCCTTCAGACGCCAGTAGGCGTGGGCCTGGATGAGTTGGCGCACCAGCTCGATGTTGGCCAGGTCGCCGATGCGCAGCAGGACGATGGGCAGGTCTCCGGAGATGGCATAGGCCCAGAGCCCGGATTGCCCGCGCCGATTGCGCATGAGCACGCTGGCCTCGGCGCGCAGCCCGGCATGGGTGTAGAGGATCGAGCTGGCCAGGCGGGCATAGAGCTGGGCGTCCGCCGCGCTGGCGTCGATCTGGCGCAGCACCACCTGGGCGTGGGTCCAGGCCAGCTCGAAGACGCGGTCGGCCAGGCGCCGATCCTGGTACTTCGCCACCAGCCCGAGGGCCGCATCGCGGTCCTCCCCGATGCCGAGGACCAGGTCGACATTGGCCGTCTGCTCCGGCTCCAGGGTGATGCGGCAACGGATAGCGGCCACCGGGTCCAGCACCGCGCCCTGGGTCCCGGACAGGGCCTCGGTCCTGTCCATTGCCTGGGGCGCGGCGAGGGTGCGGCCGCGACCGAGGAAGCGCGCGCGGTCGGTCTCGCAGGACGGCTCGCGGGCCTCGGCGTCGTGCACGGCCATCAGGTGGAACAGCCAGGGCGGCCGCTCGTCGCGGGAGCGCGGGCGGCGGGTGCCGAGGATGGCCCGGTGGGCGGGCAGGATCTCGGTCTGGACGAACAGGTTGCTGAAGGCGGGGTGGAGGGCGTCGGCGGCGGGCGCGGCCAGGACCACCTCGGCGTAGCTGGTGATCTCGATGGTGCGTCGCGTCGGGGAGCGATTGGTGAGGCGTACCCGGCGCAGCTCGATGTCGTCCTCCGGCGACACCACAATGTCGGTGTAGGTCTCGAAGTCGAAGCCATGGCCCAGATCCCGGCGGCGGAACTCGGCGCGCCCCTCCGAGAAGATCGCCTCGGAATGCTCCGCCCGCCGCCGGGTGGGCTGGTAGGCCGTGGACCAGGTGGCGCCGCTGTCGAGGTCGCGCAGGTAGCAGAAGGTGCCCCAGGGGTCGCGGGTGGCGTCCTCGCGCCAGCGGGTCACGGCCAGGTCCTGCCAGCGGCTGTAGCCACCGCCAGCCACCGTCACCATGACGTGGTAGCGACCGTTGGACAGCAACTGCACCTCCGGGACCGGGGTGTCGGGTGTCGTCAGGACGCGGATCGGCATCGCCGCGCCGGCAGCGCCGGCGCGGACATCGGTCAGCTCGGTGGCCTGGGCGAAGAAGGTCGAGGCGCGCGGGATGCGCTCCTGCAATAACAGCAGGGTGGCCTGGAACAGCGGGTCGGACCCGAAACGCCGCTGCATCGGGCGGTCGCGCAGCAGATAGTCCAGGGCGAGCAGGCTCATGCCCTGGTGATGGGCCATGTAGGAGCGCAGTACGGCATGGGTCTCGCCGCGCCGCTGTCGGGCCGGTGTGTAGTCGATGGCCTCGTGCAGACCGAAGCGCCCCTCGGCCCCGGCGGCCGCGAGCCGCTGCAGGTTCGCGCAGGCCGCTTCGGGCGCCACCATCAGGGCCAGGGCCGTGGCATAGGGGGCGACCACCTGGTCCTCGGCCAGCCCGCGCTTCAGCCCCAAACCCGGCACGCCGAAGGCGCGGTACTGGTAGTTGAGCTGCAGGTCCAGGGTGTTGTAGCCGGACTCCGAGATCCCCCAGGGCAGGCCGCACTGCCTGCCGTAGGCGATCTGGCGCGCCACCGCTGCCCGAGCGGTCTGGTCGAGCAGGGTGTCCGGGTAGGTCGGCATCACCAGTTGCGGCATCAGGTACTCGAACATCGACCCGCTCCAGGACAGCAGGATCGGCTCGCCGCCGGGGCTGGTGAGTGCCCGCCCGAGGGCGAACCAGGTCTCCTGCGGCAACTGCCCCTGGGCAATGGCGACGAACACCCCCAGACGGACCTCCGAGGCGAGCAGGTCGTAATAGCTCGCATCCAGGCGCCGTTCCTCCAGGTTGTAACCGATGTGGAACAGCCGCGCGGTCTTGTCGTAGAGGAAGGCGTAGTCCATGTTGGCGAGCTCGCCAGCCAACTCGGCCAGTCGGTGGATGGCGGCGCTGCGGGCCTGGGCGCGGGCGCTGCCTTGGCCCAGGCGCTGGCGGAGCTCCGCCAGCCAGGCGCCCTGGGCGGAGGTTGCACCCGCCCCGCCCGCGCCGGTCAGAGGGTCTGCCAGGGCCAGCGCCAACCCGGCCAGGGCGCGCAGGCTCGGGATCCCGTCCAGGTTGGGCAGCTCGCTCAAACCCTCGGGCGGCGGTCCGCCTCCGGCCCAGGGCGCGAGCCAGGCCAGCTCGTCGCGGAGCGCCCGGCATTGCCGGACCAGGGCCTGTGCCCACCAATACGCCTCGGACTTACCCTCACGGCCCAGGTCCTCGGCCAGGGCCTCGGCGGAGCGCACCAGGGCATCGAGCAGGCGATGCGCCGCCGTGAGCCCGGCCGGCGGGGTGACCGCCGCCGCGTCCAGGGCCGTGCGGAACTCGTCCAGGGTCGCCGGGGCCGCCTCGCCCACCGCCTCCTCCAGAACACCCAGGGTGTCGCCCAGGCCCGCCACCCAGCGCGGCGGGAGGATCGGGTCATCGAGCAGGGCGAGCAGGCCCGGCCTCAGGGTCAAGAGGTGGCCCCCGAGGTTGCCGCTGTCCACGGTCGAGACATAGACGGGCAGCAGTGCCTGCAGGGTTTGAGTGTCGTACCAGTTGTAGAAGTGGCCCCGGTGACGTTCCAGGGCGGCCATGGTGTCCAGGGTATTGGTGGTGCGCTCCAGCACTTGGCCCGAGGGGATGTAACCGAAGTCGTAGGCCGCCAGGTTCCCCAGCAGCGCCAGGCCCATGTTGGTGGGCGAGGTGCGATGGGCCAGGGCGTCCGCCCGGCCCTCCTGGTAGTTATCCGGCGGCAGCCAATGGTCCTGGGGGCCGACGCAGGTCTCGAAGAAGGCCCAGGTCTTGCGCGCGATCCGACCCAGGAAGCGGGTCTGCTCCGCGCTCAGACGGGCCTCGCGGCGGACCAGGGGCCGGCTGATCCACCAGGCGATGACCGGCGAGACCAGCCACAGCAACAGGAGGGGCCCGGCCGCGGCCAGGGCGGCCGGGTGGGTCAGCGTCAGGGTGCCGGTCGTAGCCAAGGCCAGGGCCGGCGCGAACCACATGGCACGGAACGAGGCGCCCAGGTCGGTGCGGCTGCGGCCCTCCTGGTCGCCGGAGGGATTCCACTCCAGCAGCCGTTGCTTGGTGACCAGCAGCCGACCCAGGGTGCGCAGGACCGCATCCAGGCTGTAGTAGGCCTCGTGGGGCAGGGTCGCCAGGCCCAGGCCGATGAGGGCGAGGCGCTGTCCGGCACCCTGGGCGGTGGCGCTCAGGTGCTGGCCCAGGCCCATGTCGTCCGGCTTGCGCAGCAGGTCCAGGAGGCTGGCCAGCAGGGGTGGGATCAGCCCGACGCCGAGGACGGCCAGGGTCCAGAACCCGGGGACGGGAGACAGGGTCCAGGCCAGCAGCAACAGGACCGTCAGGACCGCCGGCACCAGGCTGCGGCGCAGGTTGTCGAAGAGCTTCCAGCGCGACAGGAGCGACAGCGGGTTGCGCAGACGCGTGCCATCGGGGCCGGGTACCCGCGGCAACAGCCAGGCGGCGAGCTGCCAGTCGCCACGAATCCAGCGGTAGCGGCGATTGACGTCGGCGCCGTAGCGGGTCGGATACTCCTCGTACAGGGGCACGTCGCTCAACAACCCGGAGCGGGCGTAGCACCCCTCCAGGAGGTCGTGGCTCAGGATGCGGTTCTCCGGGAAGCGGCCCTTGAGGGCCTGCTCGAAGGCGGCGATGTCGTAGATGCCCTTGCCGATGAAGGAGCCCTCCCGAAACACATCCTGGTAGACATCCGAGACGGTGCGGGTGTAGGGGTCGATGCCCGGCTCGCCGGCGTGCAGGCGCCCGTAGCGCGACGGCTGGCCGCTCGGTAGGCTGGCGCTCACGCCCGGCTGCAGGATGCCGTAGCCGGCGACCACGCGCTGCCGGGCCGGGTCGTAGACCGGCCGGTTCAGCGGGTGCGCCATGGTCCCGACGAAGGCGCGCGCGGCGTCGCGGGGCAGTTGGGTGTCCGTGTCCAGGGTGATGACGTAGCGCACCCCGCTGAGTGCGCGCGTGTCGCCGACCACCAGGGAAAAGCCGTCGCCGTCGCCCTCCCGCAGCAGGGCGTTGAGGTCCGCCAGCTTGCCGCGCTTGCGCTCGTAGCCCATCCAGATCCGGTCGTGGAGGTTCCAGCGGCGCGGGCGATGGAATAGGAAGAAGATGTCGCCGTGGCCACTGGCGTAGCGCGCGTTCAGGGCCTCGATGCGCGTCCGAGCCAGCGCCAGCAGGGGGGCATCCTGCGCCAGGGTCTCCTCGG
>JBFZDM010000440.1:0-4346 GCA_041307365.1 Chromatiaceae bacterium
TTGGCGGGTGACTGGCACGAAATCCCGCCGCCTGCCGACCCTGCCGCCTTCCTCACGGGAACCAAGCCCATGCGTAGAAGTATCCTGACGGCCTGCCTGACCCTGGCGCTGACCGGCGCCGGTCCGGTCCTCGCCGAGGACCTCCTCCAGATTTACGACCTTGCGGTCCAGAGCGACCCGGTCCTCAAGCAGGCTGAACAACAACTCATGGCGACCCGCGAGGTCAAGCCCCAGGCCCTGTCCCTCTTGCTGCCCAACATTGGCGTCGGCGCTTCCGGCCAATACCAGAACGTGAAAGCCTATGGCCTTTCCACTCCGGCCGGCACCCGCGATCGGGAGGACAGTTTCTCCTCCGGCGTTGGCAGTGCCCAGCTCAATCAGACCGTCTATAACCGGGCCCAGTGGATCGGGCTCAAGCAGAGCGATGACGTCATCTCCCAGGCCGAGGCCCAATACCGCACCAGCCAGATCGAGCTGATGGTACGTACCACGGTGGCCTATTTCGAGGTGCTGCGTCGCGCGGACGCGGTGCGGGTGCAGGAGGCCCTGATGCGGGCCAACGAACGCCAGTTGGAGCAGTCCAAGCAGCGCTTCGAGGTGGGCCTGGTGGCGATCACTGACGTCAATGAAAGCCAGGCCGCCTATGACAGCTCGCGGGCCAACGTCATCACCGCCAAGAACGCCCTCGACAATTCCTGGGAGGCCCTGCGGGTCATCATCGGCAGCGAGAAGGTCCCCCTGGCGCGCCTTGGCGACAATCTTCCCCTCACCCCGCCCGAGCCCAACGATATCGAGGCATGGACCAAGGCGGCGCTGGAAAACAATTACAACATCCAGGCCGCCAGTCAGGCCGTGGCCGTGGCCAAGAAGCAGATCGAGATCGAGCGTTCCGGCCACTATCCGACGCTCGGCCTGCAGGCCGGCTATGACCTGGCCCGCTCCGATTCGGATTATTTCGGCTCCGACACGGATTCGGCCTACATCGGCCTCAATCTGAACATCCCCATCTACCAGGGCGGCGCCGTGACCTCCCGCACCCGCCAGGCCGGTTACAGCCTGGGCGCGGCCCAGGAGCAACTGGATCAGGTCCGCCGCAGTGTGATTCAGGGGGTCAATGATGCCTTCCGGGGCGTCATCTCCAGCATCAGCGACGTCGAGGCGCGCAAGGCAGCCATTGTCTCCGCCACCAGCGCCCTGGAATCCACCGAGGCCGGCCTCGAGGTCGGTACCCGCACCCAGGTGGACGTACTCAATGCCCAACGCAATCTCTTCCAGGCTGAATTTGAATATCTCTCAGCTCGTTATAGCTATATTATCAATGGCGTGCGTCTTTATCAGGCCACCAGCGGCCTGACCCGGGATGTGCTTGACCGGGGCAACAGTTGGCTCAATCCCGAGGATATGGTGACGCCGCCGAGCTATTGACCGACTCTCCCGACCCAAACCCATGTCCGGCAACAGCTTCGGCAAATGCTTCGTGACCACCAGCTTCGGCGAGAGTCACGGCCCAGCCATCGGTGGCATCGTCGATGGTTGCCCGCCAGGGCTGGAACTCTGCGAGGCGGACCTGCAGGTGGATCTGGACCGGCGCCGGCCGGGTCAATCCCGCCACACCACCCAGCGCCGCGAATCCGACCGGGTGCATATCCTCTCCGGCGTCTTCGAGGGCCGGACCACGGGCACCCCCATCGCCCTCGTCATCTACAACGAGGATCAGCGCTCCAAGGACTATGCCGAGATCGCGGAGAAGTTCCGCCCCGGTCACGCGGATTACACCTATAGCTACAAATACGGGTTCCGGGATTATCGCGGCGGCGGCCGCTCCTCGGCCCGGGAGACGGCCATCCGGGTTGCCGCGGGCGGGATCGCCAAGAAGTACCTCCGCGACCGGCTCGGGGCGCGAGTGCGGGGCTATCTCTCTCAACTCGGCCCCATCCGGCCCCAGGGCCTCGATTGGGATCAGGTCGAACAAAATCCCTTCTTCTGTCCGGACGCCTCCGCCGTGCCGGAACTCGAGGCCTACATGGACGCCTTGCGCAAGGCCGGCGATTCCATCGGCGCCGAGGTGACGGTGGTGGCCGAGGGGCTGCCCCCTGGCCTGGGGGAACCCATCTTCGACCGCCTGGACGCCGATATCGCCCACGCCCTCATGAGCATCAACGCCGTCAAGGGGGTGGAGATAGGCGCCGGTTTCGGCTGCGTGACCCAGAAGGGCAGTGAGCACCGGGATCTCATGACACCGGCGGGCTTCCTCAGCAATCATGCGGGCGGCATCCTGGGCGGCATCTCCAGCGGCCAGGATATCGTCGCCCGGCTGGCCCTCAAACCCACCTCCAGTATCCGCCTGCCGGGTCAGACGGTGGATCCGCGCGGCCAGCCCGCCGAGATCGTCACCAAGGGCCGTCACGACCCCTGCGTGGGGATCCGCGCCACCCCCATCGCCGAGGCCATGCTCGCCCTGGTGCTCATGGACCATTGGTTGCGGCACCGGGGGCAGAACGGGGACGTGGCGCCGGGCGCGCCGCGCCTGCCCCCTCTGGCAAGGACCTGATGGCGGGGCTGGCGGTTTTCGATCCCGTCATTCACCCCCCATCGCCCTGACCGGCCCGGGCTGGCCCAGTTCCTAACCCGCCGCGCGGCTTGCCCCCGCCATTGGCTGTCACCATGCCCTATTGGCGCCTTTCCAGCTTCTATTTCTTCTATTTCGCCTCCCTCGGCGCCCTGGTGCCATTCTGGGGGCTCTATTTGCAGGACCTTGGCTTCTCCGCCCTGGCCATAGGCCAGTTGATGGCCATCCTCATGGCCACCAAGATCGTCGCCCCCAATGTCTGGGGCTGGATAGCCGACCGCAGCGGCCAGAGCATGGGCATAGTGAGGCTGGCCTCCCTCCTTTCCCTGCTCATCTTCTTGGGCATCTTCGCCGTTCAGGGCTTCGGGGGCATGGCCCTGGTGATGATCGGCTTCAGCTTCTTCTGGAACGCCGCCTTGCCGCAGATGGAGGTGGTGACCATCAATCACCTGGGCACCCGCTTGCGGCGCTATGCCGGCATCCGCCTCTGGGGCTCGGTGGGCTTCATTCTCGCCGTCATGGCCCTGGGCGCCCTGGTGGAAGAGAGAGGCAGCGCCGTGGTGCCGGTAGCGGTGGTGGTCCTGCAACTGGCGATCTGGATCACCAGCCTGCTGGTCGTCGAACGGCCCGTCGAGATCCGGGCGGGGACGAACACGGCCTCCATCCTGAACCTGCTGCGCCGTCCCGAGATCGCCGCCTTCCTCCTCAGTTGCCTCCTCATGCAGATGAGCCACGGCGTTTATTATGCCTTCTACTCCATCTACCTGGCCCAGGCCGGGTATGCCAGCGTCACCATCGGCGCCCTCTGGGCCTGGGGGGTGCTGGTCGAGGTGCTGGTCTTTGCCAACATGCACCATCTGCTGGAGCGTTTTGGCGCCCGGCGGGTATTGTTGACGAGCCTGGCCCTGGCCGTCCTGCGCTGGCTCCTCATCGGCGCCTTCGTGGCCCAGCCGGGCATCCTGATTCTGGCCCAGGCCCTCCATGCCGCCACCTTCGGCGCCTTTCACGCCGCCGCCATCCATCTCACCCATCACTACTTTACCGGCCGCATCCAGGGCCGGGGGCAGGCCCTCTACAACAGCCTTGCCTACGGCGTCGGCGGCGCCATCGGCAGCCTGAGCAGCGGCCTCCTGTGGAGCGACGTCGGGCCCCTGGCGGCCTTCATCTTTTCGGCCCTCGCCGCCGCCCTGGGCTTCATGGCCGCCTGGTTCTGGGTGGATCGGGAAAAAAGGTATTAGTCATGCCGGGCAAGGATTCGCCGCGGATCATTACCATGGCTCCCCAGGCCGCGCCTCCTCCATATCGCCATCCCCGGTCCCCGGCCAGGCCTCATCCAAGCCAGCCCCGGCTTCCCTGACCCGAACGGCCTCGTCCGGCACCAGGGTACGCCCGTTGCTTGCCAGGAAGGCCCGCCGCGCGCTCAGGCGATGGTTCACGCAATCCGTCAGGGCCGCCGCGTCCCTGGCCTCCGGATCGCCACAGGCCGGCGGCGGCACATACCTGGCCTCGAAGGCGTCCTCCAGCTCATAGATGGAGCGGTACAACTCGACCGGCTCTTGCCTGCCCAGACCCGACCAGGACACGGCGGGCATCCCCTGGAAAAAGCCGAACTCGCCGATGGGCGGCAGCGCCTTGTCCGTCTTGCCGGACAAGGCCAATGCCGGGGCCGGCTCCGCCTCGACCCGGGCGCTGCCCAGGAGCGCCCAGGGCGATTGACTCGGGGCCCGGGGCAGGGCGCTAACGGCCTGGTAGGCCAGCCAGATGAGGACAAAGGCGA
>JBFZDM010000012.1:0-2647 GCA_041307365.1 Chromatiaceae bacterium
CCAACTTAGTTGCTTTCGTTTAGCATAAATCGAATATCTAATATTTACAAATATTTCTATTGAATTACTTATGAGCTGGCCAGAAGCACCCCCTGATCTGGCGGGCTGGCTTGGCCCTGTCCTGGCTGGTTTCGGCTATCTGGGCCGCTCAGACTCCCCGGTACTCATTTCGCTTTCCCCGTCACCGGACGCGAACCTGACCCGGCTACTGCCGGATCCCCATGGGGAGGAACTCATCCGGGTCCCCAGCCCTGGCCGGCTCACGGCCTTGCTGGCAGCTCATGCCGCCGGACGGCGAGCGCCTACGGCAACAAGAATCGGTTACACCGATCAACGCATCTGGCCGTCACCCTGGGGAGAGATGTTTATCCTTAGGCCCCTACGCGGTGAGTTACACCACGCCGCCCTGCTGGGGGAGTCATTACGCCTGGCGACCATGAGCCAAGCTCCCGAGCCCCTGCCAGCCATGCTTCATGGTCACGAGGTCATCTCCTCGACGGCGGATCATGCCGCTTGGGTGACCCTGCCGGATGTCGGACATCCCTGGGCGCAAGGGGCGGTGCTGGGTATTGGCATGGTTCTCCCCAGGCACGCTAGCGAGGAGGAGCGGACAGCCTGTGTTCTGCCTTTGTCCCGAGTTAATCGGATCGGTACCCTCCCGGTGCGCCGGCCTGCCGCCACCGAGAGGCTCCAAGGCATAGACTCACGCACCTGGTCGCGCCCGGCCAGGATTTGGACCACCGTGACTCCCATCGTCCTGGACCGGCACCCCAAACGCGGGCAAGCGGTCGAGGGGCTCGTCGCCGACTCCGTGACCCGGGCTGGCTTTCCACCCCCACGGGCTATCGAACTGCCGGACTGGCCGATGAGAGGCGTTCCGTCCGCGAGATCCTTCATCGCCCGGGGTCCCGGTCATCGAATCCATGCCCGGTTGCATTTCAACGACCCCGTGCGGGGCCCCATGCTGGTCGGGCGAGGGCGCTACTTTGGCCTGGGGCTGTTGCGCCCGGAGGACAAATGATGGACTTCCCCCTCTGGTATCAGGCCCGCCATGCGAGCCGCACCCCCTTTCCCTGGCAAGCCGCGCTGGCCCAACGGGTTGCCGATGGAGATTGGCCTACCGCCCTGACGGCCCCGACGGGGGCGGGTAAGACGGGCGTGGTGGCCGTCTGGCTCTGGGCCCTGGATCAGGGTCTGGGGGTCCCCCGTCGGTTAGTTTATGTGGTGGACCGCCGGCTGATCGTCGATTCAACCGCCCTTTATGCCTGCCACCTCGCCCGGGCGTCCGCGCGATCGCCCGCCGTGGTCACCCTGCGCGGCGGTATTACTATCGATGACACCTGGGTCGATCCCCTGCGCCCGGCGATCATCGCCAGCACGGTGGACCAGGCCGGCAGTCGCCTGCTGTTCAGCGGTTACGGCGTATCCCCTCAGGTTGCCCCCATCCATGCCGCGCTGCTGGGCAACGACGCCCTGTGGATCCTGGACGAGGTGCATATCGCCCAACCCCTGCTGCGCACCCTGACCCAGGTTCAGACCCTGCGCGGCGCGGACTCCCCGTTGCCCTTCCGGGTTCTGGTCATGTCAGCCACCTGGAAAGGTGACAAGGTATTGGGGCTGACGGCGGCGGACTACGCCCACCCGGTCCTCGGCGCCCGCCTGAACCGCCCCAAGCCCCTGGAGATCCGCGATATCGAACCTGACGACGACCTGGCCCCGGCCCTGGTTCAGGAGGCCCGCCGGCTCCGCCGGCAGGGAGCGGGGGTCATTGGGGTCATGGCCAATACCGTGCGGGATGCCCGCGCTGTTTTCACGGCCTTATGCGCGGAGGATGAGTCCGTCCTGCTCATGGGGCGGGTCCGTCCCGCAGACCGCGACGCCCTGCTCGCTGAATATCTGCCAAGGATGGCGGCTGGGTCCCGGACTGGCCGCACCCCCCTCTTCATCGTTGCCACCCAGACCATCGAGGTCGGTGCCGACCTGGACTTCGATGCCTTGATCACCGAGAGCGCCCCGCTTTCCGCGCTCCGCCAACGGGCTGGCCGGCTCAATCGGTTAGGCGAACTGGCAACCGCCCCCCTGGTCATCGTCCATCGTCCCTTGAGCGACAGGGAGAAGGACCGTCGCGCCCGGGAAAAACAGCGGGGTAGGCGGTCACAAGGCTCCCTGTACCGCGAAGGGGCGGAGGAGGCACGCAAATGGCTCAAGAAAAATAAGGTGCGCGACTTTGGCATCCAGGCTATGGACCGGCATCCGGCCCTGCCCGAGTCGCCCACGCCTTCGCCGGATCTGCTCGCCGCCCATTTGGACCTGCTGGCCTGCACCTCCGTCAAGCATGGCATCGACCCCTCGCCCTGGCTCCACGGCTATGCCGAGCCAGAGACCCGTGTCTTTGTCTGCTGGCGTCGGGATGCTGGCGTCCAGACCCTGGAACTGGCACCGCCGGTACAGCGAGAGATCCTCGAAGTACCCCTCTGGGAGTTCCGCAACCTGGAAGTGGATCAGGTCCTGCGCTGGGATGGCACCAGTGCCGAATGGATTGAACCAAACCGGGTTAAACCAGGCGACACCCTGGCGCTGCCAGCCGAGGCCGGCGGTTGTGATCGATTTGGCTGGCATCCACGGAGTACCACGCCGGTTAGCGACT
>JBFZDM010000018.1:0-2563 GCA_041307365.1 Chromatiaceae bacterium
AACCAGTATTCTGACCGCCGTCCGCAAGTTCCGGCCCTGGATTCCGCGCGGAGATGAATCCAAGGTGGCCATGCCAAGCGTCGAGGATGACGTGGAGGACTCGGAACCGACTCCCGCGGCGAAAGCGGGGACTGCTGTCGAGCTGGCGCCCCCCACCATCGCCGAGCCGGCGCCACCTTCCTCCGCCGAGCGAGTCATCGCTCACCTCCAGGCCACGGGCCGGCTCGGCCAGAATGACCTCAATCGCGCCAAGCGGCTGGCGGAGGAAGGGGGCGATCCCCTGGTGCGGATGCTGGTCCGTCTCGGCCTGGTGTCCGAGCGCGACATGGCGGAGGCCATGGCCGAGGTTCTGGGACTCGAACTGGTGGAGACGGATGCCTTCCCCGCCGAGCCCGTGGCCAGCGAGACCCTGAGTCTGCGCTTCCTCAAGGACAGCAAGGTGCTGCCCCTGCGCGAGGAGGAGGACAAGCTGGAGGTTGCATTCGCCGATCCCACCGACCGCTTCGTCGTCGATGTGGTGGCTTTGGCCGTCGGCAAGCCCCTTCTCCAACGCGTGGCCCTGCCGACTGAGATCGAGACGGCCCTGGATCGCCTTTATGAGCCCAAGGCCGAGGACAAGGGCGACGACCTGAACGCGGATCTGGGCGAGGTATCCGAAGACGACATTGAGCACCTCAAGGACTTGGCCAGCGAGGCTCCGGTCATCCGCATGGTCAACCAGTTGATCCAGAAGGCGGTGGAATCCCGCGCCTCCGACATCCACATCGAACCCTTCGCCGATGACCTCAAGGTCCGTTACCGAGTGGATGGTATCCTCCACGAGGTCCCCTCACCGCCGCTACGTTCCACCGCCGCCATCATCTCCCGCGTCAAGATCATGGCCAAGCTCAACATCGCCGAGCGCCGTCTGCCCCAGGATGGCCGTATTCCCCTACGGGTGCAGGGCAAGGAGCTGGACCTGCGCGTGTCCACCGTGCCGACCATGTTTGGCGAGAGCGTGGTCATGCGCCTGCTGGACAAGGAGAGCGTGCGGTTCGACCTCGATGCCTTGGGCTTCGACGGGGGGCCCCGCGCCCGGCTCGATCAGATAATGGAGATACCCTATGGTATCCTCCTGGTCACGGGCCCCACTGGCAGCGGCAAGAGCACCACCCTTTACACGGTTCTGAGCCGGCTCAATACCCAGGAGCGCAAGATCATCACGGTCGAGGACCCGGTCGAGTACCAGATCCCCGGCATCAATCAGATCCAGGTCAAGCCGGCCATCGGCATGACCTTTGCTGGCGCACTACGATCCATCGTGCGTCAGGATCCCGATATCATCATGGTGGGCGAGATGCGCGACCTGGAGACGGCTCGCATTGCCGTCCAGTCGGCCCTCACCGGCCACCTGGTGCTCTCGACCCTGCACACCAACGATGCCGCCAGCGGCGTGACCCGCCTGCTCGATATGGGCGTCGAGGAATATCTGTTGACCTCCACTATCAACGGCATCCTTGCCCAGCGACTGGTGCGACGCCTTTGCCCCTTCTGCCGAGAGACCTACGAGCCCTTGCCGGAAGTCGCCGCCAAGGTACGTAAGTCCCTTGGCGATGTGGATGGCATCCACCTCTACCGTGCCATGGGCTGCGAGCGCTGTAATGGCACTGGCTATCGTGGGCGCCTGGTCATCACCGAGGTCCTGCGTATGACGGATGCCGTTCGGCGCGCCGTACTGGAACATGCCACCGCCACCGAAATCCTGCGCATCGCCATCGAAGAAGGCATGGCCACCATGTACCAGGATGGCCTGCGCAAGTGCCTGGACGGGCGCACGACCCTTGAAGAAGTCCTGCGCGTGGCCGAGGAGCATTGAGGTTATGCCCAGCTACCACTACAAGGCGGTGCGCCTGGATGGCGAGGCGGTAGAGGGCCAGATCGAGGCCCAGGACGAAGCGGATGTCATCCGTCATCTGCAAAAGGAGGGGCTGATCCCGCTCTCGGCTCGCCGTGCCGGGGGGTTGCGGGATCAGATCTTTTCCGGCCGCCGCCGTCAAAATCTGAATATCAAGGAGATCGGCGCCATGACCCGCGAGTTGGCGACCCTGCTAGAGGCCGGGCTGACCCTGGATCGCTCGCTCCAGATCCTGATCGAACTCAGCGACGAGGAGCGCGTCAACCGCATCCTGGAGGACCTGCAAGCGCGGGTACGTGGCGGATCGACCTTCTCCGCCGCCCTGGAACTGCAGGGGGGCCAGTTCCCACGCCTCTATATCAACATGGTCCGCGCCGGAGAAACCAGCGGCGCCCTGGATGGCGTCCTGGCCCGCTTGGCGGAGTACCTGGAACGGACGGCCGACTTGCGAGACACTGTTGTCTCGGCTTTGGTCTATCCTCTCATCCTGCTGGTGGTCGCCGGTCTGTCTGTGATCCTGCTGCTGGTTTTCGTGGTGCCTCAGTTCGCCGTCCTCTTCCAGGACATGGGCGCCGCCCTGCCCTTGCCGACTCGCATCGTCATGGGGGTGGGAGACTTTTTCCGCGACTTCTGGTGGGCCTTACTGATCCTGATCGCTGTCATTGCCAT
>JBFZDM010000022.1:0-3553 GCA_041307365.1 Chromatiaceae bacterium
TCCCTGGCGGAGGTCGCCGTCAACCTGCGCGACCACCTGGGCATGCATCTCTTGATCAACGAGACCCATCTGGCGCGGGTCAGCGAGTTGGTGGAGTACTTCTCCGGCAAGCGCATCGCCGACAACGCCCCTATCGTCGGCGAGGATGTCTTCACCCAGACCGCCGGCATCCATGCCGATGGCGACCGCAAGGCCAGTCTCTACCACACCCAATTGAGCCCAGAGCGCTTCTCCCGCCGCCGTAAGTATGCCCTCGGCAAGCTCGCCGGCAAGGCCTCCCTGGCCAAGAACCTGGAAAGGCTAGACATCAGCCTGTCGGAGGAAAACCAGCGCAAGGTCCTGCAACGGGTGGTGGAATTGGGTGACTCCAAGAAGACCATCACCACCGACGACTTGCCCTTCATCATCGCCGAGGTACTGGAAAGCAACGACTACAACCATGTCCAGTTGCTGGCCTGTAACCTGAACAGCGCCATGGACCTACCCTCCACCGCCAGCATTCGCGTCCGTGTCGGCGAGGATATCCACTACGCGGCTGGCAGCGGCAACGGCAGCTTCGATGCCTTTGTGAAGGCCCTCGCCAAGGTCATGCGTCGCCATGGCATCACCCTGCCCGCCCTCCTCGACTACGAGGTGCGTATCCCCAAGGGTGGCCGCACGGATGCCTTAACCGAGTGCATCATCACCTGGGGTGCCATGGATGGCGCGGTTCGTACCCGCGGCGTCAATACCAATCAGGTCTTCGCCGCCATCGCCGCCACCCTGCGCCTGGTGAATCTGCTGGTCCACCGCTCGCCAGAACTGGCGGTACCTGCGCCCGAGGCCGAGGTCTGAGCCGGCGTGGTTTGGGGCTGGTTGCATGGACGGCCTTACGGTCAGGCTTCGCGTCTTGTCATTTTCTTATGGCATTTCCAATCATTCTGTTGGAAACTAGGTTTGTTATGGCACTCCGCGCGGGAGCCTGGACCCCAGGGGTCCGGTTTGCATCCGGCGCACCACCCAGTCCCCTCAGGTGGCGAGATGATGCGAACGATAAAAATCCTTCCGATGCTGGGGGGCCTGTTGCTAACGGCCCTGCCTTGGACCGCCATCCATGCGGCGGACAAGATGTTCGATGAGGCCATGCGGGAGCAGGATCCGCACCTGCTGACGGCCTGGGGTCAACGATACGAGACCGGCGTTGGCGTAGCTCAAGACGCGGACAAGGCGCTTCGTCTCTATTGTCGGGCGGCTAAGCTGGGTGATGTCGATGCCCAGTACCGGCTCGGTCACATTCATGCCCATGGCCGGGGTGTCAAGCGCGATCCGGAAGTCGCCGCCGCCTGGTTTGGCGAGGCAGTCAAGATGCGGCATGCCATGGCCGCCGTTCAGCTCAAGCTCCTCAAGGTCAAGGCCGATCCCAAGCGTCGCCCCTCCTGTGCTTCGGGTGGTGGCGGCGACGAAACCCGCATCGCCTTCCGTCCTCATCCCGCCTCCGGCGAGATCGCCAGGCTGGTGCACAGCCTGGCCCCTAAATACAAGCTTGATCCCAGCCTGGTGCTGGCCGTGGTCGAGGCGGAATCCAACTTCAACCCCCAGGCTCGCTCACCAAAGGATGCCCAGGGCCTGATGCACCTCATCCCCGCCACGGCGCAGCGCTTCGGTGTCAAGGATGTCTGGGACCCAGAGCAAAACCTGAACGGGGGCATGGCCTATTTGCGTTGGCTTCTCGACCACTTTGATGGTGATGTCAAGCTGGCCCTGGCCGGCTACAACGCCGGTGAAGGAGCGGTGCAGCGCCACGGCGGGGTGCCGCCCTATCAGGAGACCCAGTCCTATGTCGCGCGCATCCTGCGCCGCCTTGGGCTTGGGGAGGGGCCGGAGGCCAGCTAGGCAGTTACTCCCAGCCCGCGAGATCATTGGGGTGCCCGGGCTGGGGTGCCTGCCGCCCCGCAATGACACCCAGCACCAGAGAAAGACTCCCGGGGCCCGCCTCCTCTGATCTGGGCCCGGGCCTCTTTCCTGGCTCACCGCCCGGCTTGAAAAACCTATCGCCATGCTTTAGTTTGACGCCATGTCCCTGCTGGGGGTGCACCGTGGCGGCGATGCTTGATCCCGCCCGGGGCTGAGAGAGTCCCTTGGAACCTGATCCGGGTAATGCCGGCGCAGGAAAGGCGGGTCTGGGTGAAGCCGTAACCCAAGTTGCTTCAGGCTGGCCATTGCGCCAGCCAGTTTCGCCAACCACCCAGCCGCTTCCTTGCCACTCGCCACCGCCCTTCACAGCTCCGGTTCAGGCCGGCGTCGGACGATCAGGGCGTGATGGCCGCTCGCGGTGCTCGTGCCTGCCCCCTTTCTCATCGAGGCCAGATGCCATGAGCGCCATCCCCGAGGATTTTGTCCGTAATACCGCCCGGCTCTCGGCAGCGGTCACCCAGCCCTTTGCCCGCTCGCGCAAGATCCACATCCAGGGGTCCCGCGACGACCTGCGCGTCCCCATGCGCGAGGTGAGCCAGACGGCCACCCATACCCAGAATGGGGTGGAAGAGAATCCGCCCATTTATGTCTATGACACCTCGGGCCCCTATACGGACCCGCAAGCTTGCATCGACCTCCTCGCCGGCCTGCCCGACCTGCGCGGGCCCTGGATCGAGGAACGGGGCGACACCGAGCGCCTGACCGGCCCCAGTTCCGCCTTCGGCCGCCAGCGCCAGCAAGACCCGGGGCTGGCCCACCTGCGTTTTGAGCACATCCGGGTCCCGCGCCGCGCCAAGCCGGGGGCCAACGTCACCCAGATGCACTATGCCAGACAGGGTATCGTCACCCCGGAGATGGAATTCATTGCCATCCGCGAGAATATGCGCCTGGACGAGCTGCGCGCCGACCCCCGCTACGCCAAACTCCTGCGCCAGCATCGCGGCCATGGCTTTGGCGCCCGCTTGCCCCAGACCATCACCCCGGAATTCGTCCGCGCCGAGGTGGCCGCCGGCCGGGCCATCATCCCCGCCAACATCAACCACCCGGAACTGGAGCCCATGATCATAGGGCGCAACTTCCGGGTGAAGATCAACACCAACATCGGCAACTCGGCGGTCACCTCCAGTATCGAGGAGGAGGTGGAGAAGATGGTCTGGTCATCCCGCTGGGGCGGCGATACCCTCATGGACCTCTCCACCGGCAAGAACATCCACGAGACCCGCGAGTGGATCCTGCGCAATGCCCCCGTGCCCATCGGCACCGTGCCCATCTACCAGGCCCTGGAGAAGGTGGACGGCAAGCCCGAGGAGCTGACCTGGGAGATATTCCGCGACACCCTGATCGAACAGGCCGAGCAGGGGGTGGACTACTTCACCATCCATGCCGGGGTCCTGCTGCGCTACGTGCCTCTGACCGCCGATCGTGTCACCGGCATCGTCTCCCGCGGTGGCTCCATCCTCGCCAAGTGGTGCCTGGCCCACCACCAGGAAAACTTCCTCTATACGCATTTCGAGGAGATCTGCGCCATCATGAAGGCCTATGACGTGGCCTTCAGCCTGGGCGACGGCCTGAGGCCCGGCTCCATCGCCGACGCCAACGA
>JBFZDM010000030.1:0-6637 GCA_041307365.1 Chromatiaceae bacterium
GGGTCTCCGCCTTGGCGACCTTCTTGGCGGGCGGACCGCCCTGATCCTGTCGGAGTTGATCCTTGAAGGCCTCGATCTCCGAGCGCAGGTCCTCGGGTATCGGATCCTCGGGAGCGACAGGCGCCGGGGCCGGGGCCGGGGCAGTGGCAGTGGCCACCGGTTCGGGCTGGAATTCCCCGTCGGCATCTGTGTTGGCATCCGGCGATGTCTCTTCTTCCGCCGCCATCTTCGCCAACACGGACGGCGCTGGCGAGGAGTCCGGCGTCCGCGCCTCGGTTGGCAGTTGGGGGACAGTGGCCGAAGCCGGCGCCGGTGGCGTGGTCGGGGTCATGAGCGGAGGGACCAAGGCCTGAACCGGCGCCAGCGCTTCTGGGTCCTCCCGCAGGGCCGCGAACAGGGCGATAGCCACCGCAAGGCTGGCGAGGACCGTCGCCGCCAGGCCCCAGTGATTGGCGACCGCCGGGCGGTTCTCAAAAAAGGGCTGGGTCGCCAGGGTCGGCACCCGCCCCAGGTCCCTCTCCTGCTGGGATTTCTTGAGGGCTTCGAGGATATAGGACATGAGATCACTCCTCCTTGAGGTCCGGCAGGCCCGGCATGTCCACCGCGTTGGTGAGGCGGATCAGGGTGCGAGGCCCTGCCAGGCCATCGACCTCCAGGCCCGCCTGGGTCTGGAAGCGTTGCACCGCACTTTTGACGCTGGAATCGAACCTGCCAGAGCCATTGTCCGTGAATCCCAGATCAGGCACCTGGGCCAGGAGTTTCCGCAGCCAGCGCACGGCCTCGCCAGAGGAGCCGGGACGGATCACGGTTGCCCCCATGGGGGGTGGCTGCCAGATCAGCAGGTAATCGCCACTCCAGAGGCTGTCAAGGGCGGCCAAGGACAGGGTCTCGCTCCCCCCGGGCAGATCCAGGGTGGCCTCGCCCTCGTCCAAGGTGACCAGGGCGGCCCAGCCTTCCCGCCCCTCGGCATCCCGAAGATGCAGTAGAGCGGGTAGATTGAAGTCTCGCACCCGGCTCCAGCCGCCTTCATCCAACTCGCACTCCAGACCGTAACTACTGAGGCGGTCACAGGCGTCACGGCCCTGGAGTTCGCCCAGTTCCACGCCCCAGCGTCGCAGTAGCAGGCGCAGGGCCGTGTCCCGGTCTGACAGCAAGCCGCCGCCGGCGAGTAATTCCGGTAGCCGCTCGTCAGCCAGGGCCTGGGCCAGGGCGGCCCGTGGCGGTTCCGCCTCCTCGGCGGCGGGTTCCGGTGTAGGCACGCTGGCGGGTTCGATCCCGAGCAGGGCCGCCAGGGGCTGGGGCAGGTCCGCTAGGTCCGTCAGGTTCGGACGCCCCGCTGCATCCCAGATCCCCCAGCCTGCGCCTAGGGCCAGAACCAGGAGGCCGGCGGCCAGGGCGCTCCAGCGGCCAGCGCGAGAAGGGCGACGCCAGGATTGACCATCCTCGACCTCGACGATGGCCTTGTCCAGGATGCGGCGAGTGACCATGGGGCTACGGGTGACACAGGCACCCAGCAGGGCGCGGTCGCAGAAGATATTGATCAGGCGGGGCACGCCCTTGGATTGGCGATGGAGTTGGCGCAGGGCCGCGCGAGTGAATAAGGGCCGATCGACACCGGCGACGGCAAGACGATGCTCGACATAAGCCGCCGTATCCTCGGGGTTGAACGGCCTGAGATGATAACGGGCCGTAATGCGCTGATTGAGCTGACGCAGAACTGGGCTTTGCAGCAGGGTGCGCAGTTCCGGCTGACCAACCAGAAAGATCTGCAAGAGCTTGTGCTTGGGTGTCTCCAGATTGGTGAGCAGCCGGATCTGTTCCAGCACCCGCGGCGACAGATCCTGGGACTCGTCGATCATGAGCACAGGGCGGCGGCCCTGCGCATGGGCCTCCAGCAGATAACGATTCAGGCGGTCCACCAGGCGCTTGACGGTACGGTCCTCTTCCGGCACCGGAATGCGGAACTCATCGCACACGGCCCGCAGGAGCTCCGTGGCAGACAGGGCGGGATGGAGAATGAGGGCCAGGTCCACATGTTCGGGCAACTGCTCGAGGAAGGCCCTGCAAACCGTTGTCTTGCCGGTACCCACCTCCCCGGTCAGGAGCACGAAACCGCCGTTCTCCCCGGCGCCATAGACGAGGTGCGCCAGTGCCTCCCGGTGCTGTTCGCTAAGAAAGAGGTACTGGGGGTCGGGGGTGATGGAAAAACTAGGTTCCTTAAGGCCGAAATAGTTGGCGTACACAGCAGTGCTTAGGATAGGGCCGGTGGGGCTGATCGAGCCGGATAGCTCAGCTCTGGACGATCAGGCTGGCTGCGAGTGTTCAGACTAGGGGCATGGGGGGGGTGGCGTCAAGGGAAGTGGACTGCGGCACCCACCCCAGGCCACCTCTTGTATCCGCCTTCCTGGGGGAACGCGAAGGCCTCACTAAAGGCCCTGCCCTGATTGCATAAGGTTGAAATTGGTTGCAAGGCCCCAGGCGATCTCCTAATGTTAGGAGTGGCCGTCAGGGGGCTTCAATCTCCTGGGGTCCGGCTTGACCGTCGCGCTTCGTCGTGTTCACGCGCGGCCCGGCGGGAAGCAAAAAACCCGTTGGCACGCCGCCTACGGGCATTGAGTCATGCCCTTGCCCGCCACGGCTTTGCCGATAAGAAATAACGCCCGATCAGGAGTTTTGGAGCATGAAACACAGCCTGACGCGATCCCTTCTCGTCGCCCTCGCGGCGGCGACACCCTTGACACTCCATGCCGAACCCGACATGGAACGTGGCAAGGCCCTCAACCGCCAATGCGCCCTCTGTCACGGCTTCCATGGCCAGGGCATCATCGGCGGCAAGTATCCGCGCCTGGCGGGTCTGCCCGAATATTACCTACTGAGCATGATCGAAAAGTACAAGGCGGGCACCCTTGATTACCAGGCCATGACCGTGGTGGGCGGCTTGCGTAACCTGTCCGAGGAGGATACCCAGAGTCTGGCGGCCTTTCTCTCCGACCTTGACCTGGGGAGCGTGGCTCCCCTGGACATCCCCACCCCTCCGGGTGATCTGGATAATGGTGAGGACCTCTACCAGGGCGACTGTAAGACCTGCCATGGACGCAAGGGCGAGGGCATGAAGCGCAAGGAGTCTCCTCCCCTGGCCGGTCAATACACCGAGTACCTGGCGCGTCAGATCGAGATGTTCAAGAAAAAGGAGCGGATCCACGGGAACGACGAGGAAGACGAGACCTTCGCCGAGTATGAGCCCCAGGAGATCAAGGACATCCTCGCCTACATCTCGACCCTGGACGACAAGTAAGCGAGCCCCGCCTCCCCATTCGAATCGCAGCCCATAGGAACTCGATCATGAAACTTTTCGCTTCCTTCCTCGCGCTCGCCCTCGCCTGGCTACCCTCGGCCCAGGCCAAGGACCCCGACGTGGAAATGTTCGACATCAGTCAAACCGTCATCAAGATGGCCCTGGCGGAAGGGATCACCTGGGACGCGGCCTCCGAGGCCATGATGTCCAAGGCCGCCGAACTCAACATGAAACTGGTCGGGCGCCAAAACGTCGGCAAGGAACTTCAGGCCCGTGGCATCGCCTCCCCAAACCTGGAAATCTTCCAGTTCTGCGACCCCGAGGACGCCATGAAGATGGTCGCCTTCAATACCATCTATGCCGCCTACATGCCTTGCCGCATCGCCCTGGTCGAAGATAACAACAAGCGTAACTGGCTCCTGATGCTTAATCTGGACATGATCATCAATGCCTTCTCCCTGCCCGCCGAGCTGCAGGCCATCGCCATCGGCGTCAATGGAGAGATGCTCTCCATCCTAACGGCCGGCGCGACGGGCAACTTCTGATCTTTATCCCTGGTGGGAGGTTGGGGCTGGCAAACTCCAACCTTCCTTCATCTTCTCAATATTCTTCCCAGCGGCCCCATCAGGTACTGGGCTAGCCCCCAACCCAGCGCCCCCAACCCGATTGCCATTTGCATGATCCCCGCCTCCGCATAGCCTCCATCGGAGCCGATCAACATGACCGCCGCGCCAACCGCCAGGACGACGCAGGCCAGGTGAACTTGCAGGTTTCTTGCCCCCCCTTCCCGGCGATGACCAAGCCAGACGCCTAGCCAGGCCGCCACCCACCCACCCGCCAGCCCAGCCGCCACATCCACTGGCCAGTGGACGCCAACGGCCACCCGGCTGAGACCGGCCGCCACCGCCAGCACCATGAGCAGGGTCCGCACCCCAGTGCTTTTCTGGTAACAAACCCAGACGCCCACCAGGACCGCCGCCGTCACCGTATGGCCAGAGGGAAAACTGCCTTTGCGCAGTTTGGGCCCGATCAGATTGAAACTATCCAGCGGTAGCACCGCCGGTGGACGCAAGGCCGAGACCCAGGGCTTGATGCCGTGGGTGAAGGCGGTCGCCACCAGGGCCGCCAGGATCAGGGCCCAGAAAACGCGCGGGTGCTTGAGGCTGAAGAAGAGGGACACGGCGAAAGCCAGCCGGGCGTCGCCCAGCACTGTTAGCCACTCCCAGAGCCAGGGCGACCAGCCCGCGGCAAGGCTGTTGAGACCCGTGAAGCCCGCGGGATAGCCACCGAGGAAAAAAAGCAACAGACCGGTGAGGCCGGCGGCCAAGGCGCCGAAAAGCAGCCAAGGGCCGCCACCGGGAGAAGGGGTTGGATCTCGCTCAAGCCCCGCCGCCAGGCTCGAGCGCAGGTCGGCCGCCCACGCGGCGGAAAGGGTCCGAAAGGTTGGAGTATCCATGTGGGCCGCATCAATCCCCGCTAGCGGGCCCTGAGGGGATCGGGGCTGAGATCGGGACCGCGTCCGAGACCAGGATCAGGGCTATCTGGCCACGCTGGTAGAGAATTTCCGTCGCGAGATCGGGCCTGGCGGTGGCGAAGCGCTCCAACTTGTCGCGACGCAGAAAGACCAGATCCCCCGCTACCGCCTCCCGGTTCGGGGTGATGGCCTGGCGATAGACGCTAAAGCTCGGCATATTGGTGCGAAAAACCAGGGTGGGCCGGCCCAGTTCACGCGCCAGCAGGGCCGCCTCCTTCACAGGCTGCTGCAGGACCTCCGCCACCCGGGGGGCCAGCATGCCCCAGACCAGGAGGGCCTGGAGGAAACCCGTCAGGATCAGGCCCTGCCAGGCTGGAAGCCGCCGCCAGAGGGCAAGACCAAGACTGGCCACCAGTACCAGGGCCGCCGCCAGACGGTAGCCCCCATCCAGAACCCGCCGACCCTCCTCGAACAGTGCCGCCTGATGAACCCCCCTGGCCAGGAAATCCGCCCGATCAAGCGCATCCGGCAGCAGCAGGAGCAGGGCAAACCAGACCAGGGGCGGGGCGAAGGCTAGCCAGCGATTGGTCATCAATTCCCGCTGGCGTGCCATGAGGATGAAAAGGGGCACGGCGCCGTAGAGCAGGTAGTGGGGCAGTTTGGTCCCGGAGAAGGAAAAGAAGATGAAAACGGCGCCAAACCAGATCAGTAAAAAGCGGTCCAGGGGGTCTCCCCAGAGGGTCCGGGCCAGGGGCAAGAGCCGCAGGAACCAGCCGGTGAAAGGCAGCAGGATCAGGGGCAAGATGGCGAAATAGTACCCGGGAAAACCGGCATGGCCATGCAGGGTACCGCTGAAGCGCTCCAGATTGTGGCGGAGAAAGAAGCTCTGGAAGAAACCTGGACCTGTGTCGAAATAGATGGCCAGGTACCAAGGCAGAGTGATAGCGAGAAAGAGCAGCCAGCCCCAGGGAAACCAGAGCGCCCGCCACCAGTCTCCGAGGGAACGGCGGGACAGCATGAAGAGAAAGCTGACCAGAACTGGAAAGAAGACCGCCACCGGCCCCTTGGTCAGAAAGCCGAGCCCCAGCCAGAGATAGACCCGTGCCAGGGTCCAGCGGTCGGGTTCTTGCTGCCAGCGGTAAATCTCCAACAGGGCCAGGGTCAGAAAGAGGTTGAGGACCGCGTCCGCCGTCGCCGCCCGGCCGATGAGACTCACCTCCAGCGTCAATGTCATGACCAAGGCCGCCGCCCAGGCCGTAGCCGTGTCCAGTTGCCGGCGGACGAAGCCCCAGACCGCCAGGATCCAGGCCGTGGCCGCCAGGGCGGAGGGCAGGCGCAAGGCAAATTCATCAAAGGCCAGGAGGGAGACGGATGCCGCCTGCAGCCAATAGATGAATACCGGCTTGTCGTACCGGGGCTCTCCATCCTTGTGCGGGGTGATGAAGTTCCCACTTTCCAGCATTTCCCGAGTCGCCTCGGCGAAGGCCCCCTCGTCCAGGTCGAAGAGGGGGACCGAGCCCAGTTGCCAAAAGAGGCCGAGCCAGAGGGCCAGGAACAAGGCCAGGGGTGGCAGCCAGGCGGTCAGCCAGGATACAGGCCCCAAGGGGCGGGGTGATCCGATCCGCATCATGTGGGCTCCTTCCAACCTGCCTGCTCCGGGTCGCTCCGCCAGGCCACGTTGAAGCTGGCGGTAGAACCGGATTCGAAAAAGGTGCGACTCAGGAGTTCCGCCAGCACCCCGGTGGTGAGAAATTGGATGGCGGCTACCAGGAAGAGGATGCCAACGAATAAGAGGGGGCGGTTACCGATGTCCTCACCAAAGGCCAGCTTGACCACCAGCATATATCCCATGATGGCGGACCCCAGGA
>JBFZDM010000133.1:0-7672 GCA_041307365.1 Chromatiaceae bacterium
AAGGTTGTTCAACTCGGCCCCCTGACCGCCTTTGTCGGCCAGAATGGTGCTGGTAAATCCAGCCTGATCGAGGCCTTGGAGACCTATCAGGCCATCGTTCGGGACGGCCTGGATCTCGCGATGCAGCGCTGGCTTGGCATTGAGCATGCTCGCCACAAGGGCCAGGAGGTCAAGGAGCGTCTGGGCCAGGCGGTCAATCCAATCAGCTTCGAGTTGAGGCTTGGCCCGTCGCCGCGCAGAGTCTCGCGGTTGTCTATGTCGGTCAGCAACGACCCCGCTTTCAACCATATTTTCATCTCGGATGAACGTATCACCTTTCAGGACGGCACCGTCGTCGGGCGCGACCCGATAGGCGCGAGCCAGACCCATGGCAGGGGTCGCTCAATACTGACTGCACCCATGGCCGATGCCAGGGATCTAGCCGAGCATGTCCTCAACTGGCAGTTCCTGACCCTAAGCCCCGAGCGCATGGGGCTTCCCGTTTCCCAGCAACGGACCGGGGGCGGTGTGCGGTTGGCCCGGGACGGCGCGAACGTCGCCGACTTCCTTCTCGACCTGCGCCGGCAGGATCAGAATGCCTTTGACGGCATCGTCGCAACCATGGGTTATGTGTTGCCCTATGCCAAGGACCTCCAAACCTCTCTGACGACAGAGATCGAGCGCAAGGCCTGGTTGCAATTGACCGAGGCCGATTTCAAGGTCCCCGGCTGGATGCTGTCCACGGGTACCCTGCGCCTGCTGGCCCTGTTGGCCCTGCTGCGTCACCCCAAGCCGCCACCCTTGATCCTGGTGGAGGAACTTGAGAATGGCCTGGACCCGCGGAGCATGCACCTGCTGGTGGAGGAAATTCGCAACGCGGTGTTGGACGGAGTGACTCAGGTGATCCTGACGACCCATTCACCCTATCTCTTGGACCTGCTGACGCTCGATCATCTGGTTCTGGTGGAGCGTGACGGGAGCGGCGCGCCGCGCTTTCGGCGTCCCGCGAATGACGCGTCCTTGGCGAATTGGGCCGGGCAGTTCGCCCCAGGGAAGCTCTATACCATGGGTAGCCTGTCGGGGAGTGGTGCATGAAGGTCGGCTTTGTGTTCGAGTGTGGTCCCAAGGGCGCCGACGTGCAGGTGTGCGAATATCTGGCCATGGCGATCCGCTCGGGGATTGTTCCCGTGTCGCGCACGCTGGACAATAAAGCCAATCTGCTGAGAGACGCTGGCCGGGTGGCCGCGGCGCTACTGGCCGACGGCTGCGAGCGGGTGCTTATCGTCTGGGATTTACGTCCGGCCTGGCCGGACAAGAAGGCTAAACCCTGTCGCCACGACGAGCGCGCTGCAATGCTTAAAGCCCTTGAAGACGCGGGAGTCGCCGATGGCCCGGTCTTTTTGGTCTGCGTCGAGCAGGAGTTGGAGAGCTGGCTGTTGACGGATGAGACAAAGCTCGCGGCCTATCTATCGACCCCGGCGCACCCATTGATCGTGCCCGGGGTGCGACAGCCGGATCGAGTCCCGAACCCCAAGGCGTTGATGATAAATTACTTCAGGGCCGCACGTGGCTGGCGCTACGAGGACCGGACCCACGCCATTCGGGTTCTCGGTGCTGGCGCTTTGGACCTGAAGAAGCTGAGGCGCTCGGCCAGCTTCGCCCGATTCGAGTCCAAGCTCACCGAGGGTTTCGGATGAAGCTGGCGCAAGTTTCCTGAGCCACCCTATCGCGATGCGGGCGAGGGGGTGCGCATGATGTTCGCCGAGATGCGCGCGGCGAATCTGTACCCACCCTTCTATAGCGAGAATCGCGATCGTGCCCAACCCAGGGTGACGGTTGATGCTGCGCAACGAGGAACGGCCGCCGATCTGGGAGCATGTGAGCGATTGGATCGACCGCAACGGTGCCCTGGCCAATAGCGATCTATGCCGGATCGCGGCCGTGGATACCCTGAGGGCCTCCAAGATGCTTAAGGGCTGGGTGGCGCAGGGCATCCTTTTGCGTGACGATGCCGGCGGCAAACGCCACACGGTGTATCGGAAGCCCAACCCGGACGGGGACGCCGGCGCGGACGTTTCATTATCCTTGCCGCTGGATAATGGCGAGGAAAAATGAAAAAAATGTAATATAAACAATCTATTGGTCTCATTCCCATTATCTCGGGGGTACCAAGTGGCCTCGGTGGGCGGCAACCTTGAGGCCGATCCGGCTACCTTGGCCGGAGGGGGTAAGCCAGGCACTGACCGGCCCGAAACCCGACTTTCTCCATGCTGTCGGCAACCCGGCGCTGCTCGATGAACCGCTCTTGGGCCTGCTGGCCTCGCGCAACTGTCCTGGCCAAACTTTCCTGGATACCCTGGAACTGGTCCCCGTTTGGGTCCGCCAGGGTCGGGTGATCCTGAGCGGCTTCCATTCCCCGTTGGAGCAGCAGGTCCTGAGATCGGTGTTGCGTCGCAAGGGCCGAATTGTGAAGGTTCTGGCCCGGGGCATGAGTGTTTACCAGCCTCCGGAGGAGGAGCGCGAATCGCTGCAGCAAGGGACCATGCTAGTGATTTCCGCCTATCCAGGCAGGATTGATCGCACCACCCGGGAGACCGCGCTGGAACGAAATCGCTTCATTCTTGCCCTGGCCAGCGAGTTAGTTATTCCGCACCTGTCATCGGCTGGTGGGCTGGCGACCCTGCTATCCCAGCAAGAGGGAGCTTTGGCGGATCTTGTCAGAGTGCGGATTAATCGAGGCGGCGAAGCTACACCGGGGCGGGCTCAACCTTTTGATAAATTGTAAAATAATGCTATGCAGGAGGATCGATTATGGCCAGCGGGATACGTAGCATCCTAGAGCAACTTGAGCAGGTACGTGAGGACCTGCTGGCCTTGTCCGACGACATCTGGAGCAGCATCGACCATAACGATAGCCAGGCCATGGAGGAGGGGGTGGCCTTCAAGAAGGCCTACAACGCCAAGATGGCGGCCTTCGACCAACTGGCGGGGGAGTTGTCGGCGTTGGTGCAGCAATTCACCGCGGTCAACCTCGCCGAGCCGACTCCACCGACCAACCCCTCGCGCCGAGCCCGCGAGGGCGTGGTTCGCGACTTGGATCAGCGGGAACCCCACCGAATCGATGAGGACTTCACCTTCAAGCGACCCTATGGCTTTCGGTTGGGCGACGAGGCGCAGTCACAGGTCACGACGTGGCGGCGGCTGTACGAACTGATCTGTCTGCATCTGGCGCGACAAGACCCGGTGCGTTTCGCCCGCCTGCCGGATGATCCGGCCTTTACCACCCGGCGGGGCAATCCATACTTCGCCCGTGATCCACAGACATTACGCTCCGCCATGTCCTTGCCGTCCGGTGTGCATGCCGAAGTCAATCTATCGGCCAATCATCTGCGCGATCAGATCAATGGACTGCTGAAGTACTACGGTATCGACCGGGGGATGCTCCAGATTTACCTGCGCCAGGATCGCGATGCCGAGGTCTGAGGTATTGTCACGTTAGGATTCGCATGGTCTGGAGGGTCCGCCATGTGAAGGTGCTCGCACTGATCACCCCGCCGGTGACGGAGATCCGGCTGCCGACCCAGCCACGCAGAGATGTCGGTATCGATCCTATGGGCGGTAAAACCCGACACGGATTGTCGTGCCATGCGAGTAGTCTGGGCATTATTCCCCTGCCACCATCCCAAGTCAGGAACCATAGTGACCACTAGCCAGCTCCCCCCCGGCCTGATGCTCGTCCATGGCAACCAGCCGGAGACCTTGCGCGATCTGCTGGTGACCTGGATGCGGCGCTATCCCCTGGCGCCGCTGGAGCAGGAAATCGTCCTGGCCCAGAGCAACGGCATCGCCCAATGGCTCAAGCTGGCGCTGGCCGCCGATCCCGGGGCGAGGGAGGGTGCTAGCCAGGAAGGGGGTCTTGGGATCGCCGCGGCGCTTGAGATTTCATTACCGTCCCGCTTCCTCTGGCGGGTGTATCGGGCGGTGCTCGGGTCCGAGGCGGTGCCGGAGACCTCGCCCTTTGATAAGTCGCGTCTGGCGTGGCGCCTGATGCGGCTGCTCCCAGCGGCCATGGCCCAAACGGAGTATGCGCCCCTGCGGCGCTTCCTGACCCAGGATGCCGATCTGCGCAAGCGCTTCCAGCTTGCCGAGCGGCTGGCCGATCTCTTTGATCAGTACCAGGTTTACCGCGCCGATTGGCTGGCGGCCTGGGCCGCGGGGGACGACGTCCTGATTGATGCCCGCGGCAATCGCAATCCCTTGCCGGAGGAGCAACGCTGGCAGGCCTCGCTCTGGCGCGCCCTGCTGGCGGATGTCGCGGCCGGGCCTCGCGATCCTGGGGATAGGGGAGGCCCCGGTGTCGCCGCTGGCCCCCTTGATCCAGGAGATACTGGCAAGGCCCCTGATACCGGCTGCCCCAATGGGCCCTGGTGGGAGGGGGATGCTGATTACGCTGATCTTGCTGGTCAGGCTGATCAGGCGGGTCAGCTTGGCCTTGGCCGGGCTGGCATAGCTGGCCGGGCTGGCCGGGCAGCCGTGCACGCCGCCTTCTTGCGCCGGGCGGCTGACTGGCCGGCGGGCGAGCGACCGCCGGGACTGCCGCGCCGCCTGATGGTGTTTGGCATCTCCAGTCTGCCGCGTCAATCCCTGGAGGTGCTGGCGGCCATGGCGCGCTGGACCCAGATCCTGATGTGTGTCCACAACCCCTGCGAGCACTACTGGGCCGACATCGTCGCCGACAAGGACCTGCTGCGGGCCGAGCGCAACCGCCAGCGCCGCCGTGGGGGCATGCCGACGGACCTTGCAGAAAGGGATATGCACCTCCACGCCCAGCCCCTCCTGGCGGCCTGGGGCAAACAGGGGCGCGACTTCATCGGCCTGCTCGATGAGCATGACGACGCGGCGGCGCGGGCGGGCTACGCCGGCCACTTCCAAGCTATTGGTCAGCGCATCGACCTCTTCGATGCCGCCGAGGACCCTTGCGAGGTCAATACCCTCCTGGCCCAGCTCCAGGACGACATCCGCGATTTGCGCCCCCTCGCCGAGACCCGCGATCACTGGCCGCCGGTGAACCCAGCGCGGGATGACTCCATCCGCTTTCACATCGCCCATGGCCCCCAGCGCGAGGTGGAGATCCTCCACGACCAGTTGCTCGCCGCCTTCAACGCCGACCCGAGCCTGACCCCACGCGACATCATCGTCATGGTCCCGGACATCGACAGCTATGCCCCCTACATTCAGGCGGTGTTTGGGCTGCTCGACCCGGATGATCCGCGTTTCATCCCCTACAGCGTCGCCGACCAGGGCCGGCGGGCCACCGACCCTCTGGTCCGGGCCCTGGAGACCCTGCTCAACCTGCCCCAGTCCCGTCTGGCGGTGAGCGATCTCCTCGATCTGCTCGAGGTTCCGGCCCTGCGCCGGCGCTTCGGTATTGACGGGTCGGACCTGCCGCGGCTCCATCGGTGGGTGCGGGGCGCCAACATCCGCTGGGGCCTGCATGCCGAGCAGCGCGCCAGTCTGGACCTGCCGGCTCAGCCCGATGCGGATGCCCAGCACACCTGGCGTTTCGGTCTGCGCCGCATGCTGCTCGGCTATGCCGTCGGCGCGGGGGCGGTTGAATGGCGGGGAATCGAGCCTTTCGACGAGATCGGCGGGCTTGATGCCGCCCTGCTCGGCCCCCTGGCGCGCCTCGTCGAGAAGCTGGACAAGAGCTGGCGGATGCTGCGGGAGCCCGCCAGCGTCGCCGACTGGTGCGCCCGCCTGCGCACCCTGATGGCGGATTTTCTGGACCCGGCGGACAGTGGCGACGCCTACACCCTGCTCCAGCTCGAAACCGCCCTCCAGGAGTGGCAAGAGGTCTGCGCCGAGGCCGGACTCGACGAGGCCCTGCCCCTTTCCATCGTTGGCGAGCACTGGCTGTCCCGGCTCGACGAGGGCGGGCTGTCGCAGCGCTTCTTCGCCGGCGCGGTCACCTTCGCCACCCTCATGCCCATGCGCGCCATCCCCTTCCGCCACGTCTGTCTGCTCGGCATGAACGATGGCGACTACCCCCGGCAGCGCAAGCCCCTGGACTTCGACCTCATGGGCCGGGACTATCGGCCGGGCGACCGCTCCCGGCGCGAGGACGACCGCTACCTCTTTCTGGAGGCCCTGCTGTCGGCGCGGGAGCGGCTACATATCTCGTGGGTCGGGCGCGACATCACCGACAACAGCCCGCGCCCGGCCTCGGTGCTGGTGGGCCAGTTACGCGATCACCTCGCCGCTGGCTGGCGACTGGCCGGTTATCAGGGGCCCGGGGAGCAGGCCGCGGCGGCCTTTCTGGCCGCCCTGACCCTGGAGCATCGGCTCCAGCCCTTCAGCCCGGTCTATTTTCCGGAGAAACCGGCGGCCTCGCCCTGGTTTACTTACGCCAAGGAGTGGCGGTACTTGGCATCCGAGCAAGCCGATCTCGCAAGCGCCTCCCCTGGCCAGGTTGAAGCGCCGTGCACGCCGGAACCCATGGCGCATCCGCCCGCAAGGCCCACATCCGCCATGGGGGCCTTGGATGTCAAGGCCCCCTTACCACCCCTCGTCCGCGACGAGCCCCTTGGGCTCCGCGAACTGGGCGACTTCCTTAAGGCACCGGTCAAGGCCTTCCTGCGCCACCGTCTCGGGGTCTTCTTCGAGCGCGAGGACGCACCCGGCGAGGACCAGGAACCCTTCGCCCTCGATGGACTCGGCCGCTGGCATCTGCAGGACGAGTTGATCCGGGTTCAGGCCTTGGCGCTGGGTCGGGGCGAGGCGATCGCGGCGGCCCGGACGGACCGGCTGGACCGCATCCGGCGGCGTGGAGACCTGGCCCCCGGCGCCTTTGGCGAGGCCCTCGCCGCGGAGTTGGCGGCCCCCATGGATGATCTCTTCGACCGCTATCGGGCCGCGCTGGGGCGCTGGCCCTATGCCAGCGGGGAGGAAGAGGCGATCCGCTTCCAGGCCGAGGTCGCCGGCCAGGTGCTGGAGGTGGCGGACTGGCTCGGCGGCATCCGTGTCGATGAGGCTGGCGAGCGGGGCAGGGTAGTGCTCGAGAGCAGCGCCCTGGTCAGGGGTGGAGGCGACTTAAGTCGCCCCTACAGTCGCCCCTACAGTCGCCCCTACTATCGCGGCGACATGCTTATCCGCCACTGGGTCGCGCATCTTGCCGGGCATCTGGCGGGGGGGCCCCTGACCACGCAAGTCATTAGCATGAAAGGCGATGTCGAGCTGAAGCCCCTCGCCCTCGCCCAGGCCCAGGAGCATCTGGCCGACATCCTGGTGGCCTGGCGCGAGGGCATGCGCCGTCCGCTGCCATTGGCCGCCAAGTCCGCCTTTGCCTGGCTGAAGGCCGGAGATGCCTCCGCCGCTTTGACAGTGTACGAGGGCGGCTTCAATCACAAGGGGGAGGTAGAGACCGACCCCTATCTGGCCCGGGCCTATCCGGATTTCGCCGCCCTTACGGCCAGCGGTGAATTCGCCGACTTGGCTGAGACCCTGCTGCGGCCGCTTGACGAAGCCTTGCCTGCCGATAAGCAGAAACCAGACAAGTCCCACCAATCGCAAGCCCCGGGAGACACGGCATGAGCACGACGACGCTCCCCTCCGCGACCCTGGCCCCACCCGCCCCGGCAGCAATCCTGGCCGTCCCCGAGTCGCTCACCCCCTGCGTTTCCCCCTGCGCGGCAGC
>JBFZDM010000156.1:0-6097 GCA_041307365.1 Chromatiaceae bacterium
TGAGAAAGCTGGCTCTGCCCGCCGCGTCCGAAATTGCCGGGCTGATCCAGAAGCGCGCCACGCTGGAGGCCAATGCCGCCAGGCTTGACGAGCGCATCACCGAGGTCCGGTCCGAGGTCGCGTCACTGACGCTGGAAATCACCCTGTACCGGGCGGCCCACCGGCCCGTCACCCTGGCGGAAGTTCAGGAGCAGCGGGCCGAGCGTGATGCCACCTGGCGGGCCATCAAGGCCGGGGCCCTGACCCTGACCGAGATCGCCGGCCACTATGAGCAGCAGGTGGCCAGCGCCGACGCCCTGTCCGATCAGCGCCACGACAAGGCCCGGGAGACCAGCGAACTCCAGGCCCGGCTCGACCGGCTGGAGCAGCGGCGGCAACAACAAGCCGTCCTCGAGGCCCGCGCCCAGGAAAACGCCAGGGCGCTGACCGATCAATACCAGGACTGGGCGCGGCACATCGACACCCTTGGACTGCCGGGCCTGCCCTTGCCGCGGATCGAGGCCTGGCGCGCGGCGCGGGACCGGGTCCTGCGGGCGGCGGATGCCCTGGAGGATGCTCGCGCCAGCCGGGATGACTTTGCGGGGCAGATCGCCATGGCCAGGTTGGCCCTGGCGCAAGCCCTGGGCCCCTTGAGTCCGGGTGCCGCCAGCGGCGCCGGGTTGGCGGCGCTCATGCGCCTGGCCGACGAGGTGGCGACCACCGCTAGCAAGGCCGGCGAGCGGCGCGAGCTCCTCGCCAGCCAGAGGATCCGCGCCGAGGCCACTCTGGCCGAGACCCGTCGGCGGCGCGAGGAAGCCCGCCAGGCCCTGGATGCCTGGGAGGCGGAACTGGGGCGCAACCTCGCCCAGGCGCACCTGCCGCCGGATACCAGCCTCGGCGCCTTGCAGGGCGCGCTGGACCTGTTCGCGGATATGCACCGGAATCTGGAGAAGATTCGTGAGTTGCGCGTCAATCGCATCGACATGATGCGTCGGGATCTGGCGGATTTCGTCGAGGCCGCCAAGTCGCTGGCCGAGACCCTGGCCCCCGCCCTCGCCGGGCAGCCCGCCGACGGGATTGCCCTGACCCTGGGCCGTCGCCTGAAGGAGACGTCCGCCGCGGCCGAAGAACGCGATCGGCTCACCGCCGACCTGGCCACCGCCACCGCCGAGGCCCAGGCCGCCCGCGATCGTATCGCCGCTGCCCTGGCGAGCCTGGAACCCCTGCTAAAGCGCTTGCCAGCCGGCACCAACCTAGATGGCTTGCGGGAGGCTATCCTGCGCTCGGACCGGCGGCGCCAGCTTGACGCCCAGCGGGATCAGGCCCTGGAGCAGCTCCTGCGGGATGGAGATGGGCTGGACCGTGGCACCCTGGAGGCGGAGCGGGCTGGCACCGATGTCCAGGCCATCCCCGCGCGGTTGCTGAACCTCAAGGAGGAAATCGATCAATTGGTGAGCCAGCAGAACCAGGGGGCCGCGGACCTCGGCTTGGCCGAGACTGCCCTCAAACAGATTGCCGGCCAGGATGAGGCGGCCCAGGCGGAGGCCCGGCGGCAAGAGGCCCTGGCACGCATGGGCAATGCCGTGGAGCGTTTCATCAAGGTCCATACCGCCGCCAAGCTGCTGCGCTGGTCCATCGAACGCTTTCGTGAGAACAAGCAGGGCCCCATGCTGGTCCGGGCCAGCGACATCTTCCGGGGCCTCACCGCTGGCGCCCTGGAGCGGCTCTATGTGGACCATGAGCAAAATCCGCCCACCCTCTTCGGCCAACGCCCCAATGGCGCCCGGGTCCATATCGAGGGCATGAGCGAAGGCACCCGCGACCAGCTATATCTCGCCCTGCGCCTCGCCGCCCTGGAACTTCACCTCCAACAGACCCTGCCTCTGCCCTTCATCGCCGATGACCTTTTCATCAACTATGACAACGGCCGCGCCCGCGCCGGCTTCGCGGCCCTGGCCGACCTGTCCAGACTGACCCAGGTCATTTTTCTGAGCCATCACCACCACCTGGTGGACCTGGCCGACTCCGTGTTTGGGGAGAGCCTGAATATCCTGAACCTGGAGATCTGACGGTGCGCTTATGGAAAGCGGGCCGCGGCGATCAAGTAAAGGAGGGCGGCCAGGATCACCACGGCGGTGAATCCCCAGTGGATCGCCAGCACCGTGGCCAACACCGCCGCCACCACCGAGGCAAAGCCGTTCACCGCCCAGGCCCAGGGCACGAGGATGGGGGTACGGGCCGCGACCCTGGCCAGACCCAGGGGAAAGGGCATCCCCATGGCGAAGGCGAGGGGGGCGATGAGCAGCACCGAGAGCCCGATCTTGACGCCCTCCGCCAGACCAATCAGATGCCGGAACGCGGTTGGCAGCGCCAGCACGTACAGCAGCGCCAGACCCGCGATGACCAGCGCCGCCAGCCTCACCACCTGGCGTGACCGTCCTTCCACCTGGAACCGATCGGCAGCCCGGCTGCCCAGGCCGGCAAACAGCAGGAAGGAGGTTAACACCACCGCGACGGCGTACACGGGGTGGCTGAGGAAGAGGATGAATTTTTGGATGAAGGCAATCTCCACCAGCATGAAGGCCAGGCCCAGGGCGGTGAAATACACCACTAGGCGCCCGATGCCCTGGCCGGAACCTGGATCCCGCCGCAGGAAGAGCCAGAGGGGCAGGAGGGTCAGCAACAGGCCGAACAGCACGGCCTGCGCCAGGGTGGCAATTACCACCGGATAGCCCCACTCCAGCAACGACAGGCCGCCACGGTTCTTGAGGGAGAGAATTTCCGGCAAGGTGTTCCAGCGGAAGAAGTGGAAGAAATGGGGACGGTCATCGGTGGCAGGCCGGATGATGAACTTGTAGCGGTCTATGTAATCGGCCCGCCGGTGGGACAGCAAGGCCGTCGCGCCCTCGGAAAAATAGTCCTGGTCCAGGATGTTGTAGCGGTTGGCCTCGCTGCTGGTCATATCAGGGTGCCAGACCGCGTCGAAGGCGCGTTCCTCGCGGAAAGTCTCCACCAACGCGATTTCGGCCGGGGTAAATGCCCCGTTTTCTACCAGCAGGGTCGCAGTTTTCCAGCCCCGGATCATCACCAGCCGCGCCCCCGGGTCCGATATGCCTTGAGCTTCCAGGGCCGCGATGGCCGTCGCGAACAGCTTGAGGGCGTCCCGGGGGGGCAGGGTTACCCAGCGGGTGATCGCCAGCAGGCCGCCGGGTTGCAGGTGGTCCAGATAGGTCTCCAGGGCCTCAACCGTATAGAGATAGCTCTCCGCAAGCCCGTGCAGGCCCGCTGCCGCCGCCGAGAAGGCGTCAAGCAGGGCGACTTGGATCAGGTCGAAGCGATCCTTGCTGGTCTCGACGAAGCCGCGGGCCTCTCCGCTATGCAGCCGCACGCCGGGCAGGCTATAGGGACGGCCGGAAAAAGCGCCGAACTCTTCCTGCACCAGTGCCACCACTTGTGGGTTCAACTCCACGGCGTCCACCGTCCTGGCACCGAGTGTCAGCGCTTGCAGGACGTCGGACCCACCACCCGCGCCGAGGATCAGGACCGCGGGGTCATCCAGCAGATGGTAGGGCAGGGCCGAGGTCAGAAAATCGAGATAGGCCAGGGGTTCCCGCTGGCCGTCGAAGCGGTTGATGGCGGTCAGGCCATCGCCGTCGGTAAAGAGGGCGATCTGCGCGGGCGGTTCAGCCTCGGACATCAGACTCAGGCCCGGCGCGTGGCGGAAGGGCACCTTCGGACTCTCGACGGCGGTGACCACCCCCAAGGGGCTGGAGACCTCGGCCACCACCCGGGCGCCGGCGATTTGCAGGGTCTGGGCCAGTTCCTTGTAGGGCGAGGAGTGCAGGGTGGTCCACGACCCCGGCAGCGCGAGAATGGCGACCATCCCCAGGGCAAAACCGGTGGCGATCCGCCGCCGGCCAATCCGCCAGACCGCCAACGCCCCAGCAGTCAGACCCAGCACCGCGGTCCAGCGCAGGGCATTTTCGGGGGCCATCACCAGTAGCAGACCGACGCTGCCCAAGCCACCGGCCGCCGCGCCGAGAATGTCCGCCGCGTAGAGGCGCGGGATATGGCTGGGAAAGTGGGTGAAACTCAGGCAGATGGCGGTGGCGGCGCAGAAGAAGGGCAGGATCAGCAGGGAGTAGATCAGCGCCAGCCGGGCTGGCTGGCGGGGATCCCAGAGGATTTCCAGGGCGTTGAAGCCGACCGCCTGGGCGGCGAGGAAGGCCAGCAGGGCCGTCAGGCCGAAGAGGCCAGTGGCGGTGGCGAAGGTGCCAGTGAAACGCTTCCCCAGCGGGCCCTGAGCCAGGGTCACAAAGGCCCCCGCCGCCCCATAGCCCAGCAGGGCCACACTGATCATCATGTAGGCGAAGTGATGCCACTGGATGATCGAGAAGAGCCGCATCAGCAGGATCTCGTAGCTCAGGACCGCGGCCGAGAGCAGGGCGATGGCCGAGTAGGGGGGGCTGCGCGGTTCCATGATCTGGGTGGTCGGGGGGGTGGGAGGCCAGCAGGAAAGTGCTCAGCTTTTGTCGCCGCCGGTCAAGGGCACGAAGCTGACCGGAAGGATTTGTCGGGTGGTGATCGCGCCATCCGCCTTCTTCTCCACCAGCAGGAGATACTGGGCCATGAAGTGCGCCCCGACAGGAATGACCATGCGCCCGCCCGGCTTGAGCTGGCGGATCAGGGGGGGTGGGACGTGGCTGGCGGCGGCGGTCACCAGGATGGCATCGAAGGGCCCGGCGTCCTCCCAGCCGTAATACCCATCGCCCGCCCGGGTCTCTATGTTGGCGTAGCCGATTTCCCTCAGCCGCTTGGCGGCTTCCTGGGCCAGAGGTTCGATGATCTCAATGCTGTAAACCCGTTCGACCAGCTCGGCCAGCACCGCCGCCTGATAACCGGAACCCGTGCCGATCTCCAGCACCCTCTGGTTCGGCCGGGGATCGATCAGGTCGGTCATCAGGGCAACGATATAGGGCTGGGAGATGGTCTGGCCATGACCAATGGGCAGGGGCCGGTTTTTGTAGGCATGGGGCACCTGATCCTGGGGTACGAAGCGATGGCGTGGCACCCGGCCCAAGGCCGCCATCACGGGCGGTGTGAATTCCCGGCGACCGGTCTCGACGGCGGTCTCCTGGGCGAGGTCGGCGATTTCTTCCATGAGACGCTGGCGCAGGCCATCGAAATCGGCGGCGGTCAGTGGACCCGCCATACTCAGCCAAAGCAGCGGCACGAACAGGAGCAGGCGGAACATGGTCGCGATCTCCCGGCGGATTTGAGCCATCTGTAAAGAGGATTGGCCCTCCGCACCGGCATCGCGGAGGACATGACTGAAGTATAGGGGATGGTTTGTGCCCTTGCCGGCAGGGTGTTCCGCCAGATCCTACGGGCGGATCCCTGGCTATCGCATCCGGCGGAGCGCGCCCTTCGCCGGGGCGGCCCATGCTTGCTATGGTGGCCGCCATGGCGAGCTAGGGAATCGGGTGGCGTGATCATCGGTGGGGCGGGAAGTCTTTTTGCCAGCGTTGATCTTAGTCAATTTGTGCGGGAGCTGTTAGGGGTAGGGTACCCGGCGTGCCAAACGGACACGAAGTAGATCCGTCGCCAGTCATGACCACCTCGATGCGATACGATCAGTCACAACATTCGGACGCCGTGCCAAGAACCCCCGCGATCAGCGCCTGCTCTGGCCTGTCGCTGGCTGCGTCGAGGCCCACTGGCGCCGTGGCGGCCGGCTCTGGATCTGCCCTCCACCTTTGCTCAACCAGCGGCGACGGAGTCCCTGATGGCTCTGATTGCTGCATTGCCGTGCGCCCTTGCCAGGTTCTCCACCTGAAGGAGACCGCATGAACGAATACCACGTCTGTGGCGTCCTGCTGATGTCCCGGCCCGAGCAGGCTCCGGGGGTGGAGCAGGCATTGCGGGCCTTGGCCGGCGTGGAGCTGCATGCCAGCGAGGGTGGGCGCCTCATCGTCACCATCGAAGGCCCTTCGTACCACCATTGCGCTGACCTAATGCATGAACTGGCGATCCTTCCCGGGGTCGCCTCCTCTTCCCTTGTTTACCACCAAGTCGATACCGAGTCCCAGCCTGAGGAGACCGCGCCATGAACCAGACC
>JBFZDM010000171.1:0-6404 GCA_041307365.1 Chromatiaceae bacterium
GTGTTGTGGGCCTCAAGTCTTGGCGGGGCCGAAGACGTAGCGGGCGCGGGTCCAGTAAATCAGCAGAGGCACTATCATGAGGGCGGTGAAGACGTCGATGATCAGCGCCTGGCTAAGATAGACGGCGAGGCCCCAGGTATTGGCGAGGTCGGTGCCGACGAGGGGGATGAAGCTGCCGAGGAGGACTAGGACGGAGACCAGGACAGCGGAGCCGGTGGTGTTCTGGGTGTTGCGCAGGGCGACGTGCCAGTCACCCCCGGTGGCCTGCATCTCCTCTCGCAACCGGGAGACCATGTAGATGCCGTAATCGACGCCCAGGCCCATGGCGATGCTGAGGGTGACCTGAAGGTGGAAGGCAAGGTTGCCGGACCAGTTCTGAACCTGGGTGAAGTAGCCACCCAGGCCATATTGGGCAAAGAGGGTGATGAGGAGGGTGAAGCTGAGGATGGCGGACACCAGCACCGAGCGGAACATGAGGGCGGCCACCAGGAAGATGGCGACCATGGTCTGCAAGGGGCCCTTAAGCCAGTTTTCCATGGCCACCTCGCGGGTGGCCTCCGTGGCACCAAGGAAGCCGCCGACGGCGGGGCGGATGTAGTCAGGACCCTCCGTGGCGGTGGGTCCCTGGTCGCATCGGGTGTCGCCGCAACGCAGGCCGAAGTTGACCTTACGGAAACCGGGGTCGTTCTTATGTTCCTCAATGTATTGCTGGATGTCCATGGTGACCTGATGGGTCTCGCGGGGATCCATGGTGTTGATGAAGCCGAGGATGACGCCCTCGTTCCAGTCCTTGGCGACGAAGGAGTCCATGTCGCCTTCGGAGGTCATCATCTCCAGCAGGCCGTTGTAGAGCTGCACGATCTCGTTGGGGTCACGGTCGTCGTCCGGGTCGATGGCGGTGAGGTAGTCGCGGCTGGGGACGCGCAGGTCCGCGAGGTTGGTTGCCTCCCCCACCTCGGTGGCGAGGAGCATGTTGACGAGCCGGATGTATTGGGCATAGGAGCCCGTGTAGCCGACGAAGGGATGGGCTCGCATCCAGTTCTCCATGGCCTCAATGTCCGCCAGGACCTCGGCGTCGTTGAAGATGCCCGGGGCGCCCATGGTGTCGGGGTCGTGACAGCCGGGGGGGATCAGGTTGCCGTCATCATCGCGGTCCTGGCAGGGCTCCTTGAGGGGCTCCTTACCGCGGATGGGGATGCTGACGGAGATGACACCAGGCATGACCCGGTTGAGTTCCACCAGATCGGTCCAGGTCTGGGAGCTGCCCTTGAAGGCGGCGCGAGCATAGTTGATACCGCGCTCGACGCCGGGCATGGGGTCTTCGGGGGTGCCATCCAAGATGCGGGTGTAGTGGACGGAGACCAGGGTGATGACGGCGACCACGCCGATGGGGATCCACTTGCCCGGTCCCGCCACCAGCTTGGTAAGCCAACCACCGACGGTGCTCTCCCAGGAATGACCCTCATGGGTCTTGACCTCCGCCAGGCTGGGGGGCAGATTCATCAGCAGCAGGGGAATCATGGTCGTGGTGGTGAGTAGCAGGGTGATCATGCCGAACATGCCGAAGTAGGCGTAATCCTTGTAAAAGGAGACATCCACCGTGGCCAGGGTGGCAAAGCCAACCATATCGGTGACGATGGCCAGCGTGGCGGGCACGATCATGTGGGCGATGCTGATCTCGCCAGCCGCCTTGGCGTCGCCGAGCCGGGCGTATTCGTTGAGGAAGCGGCGGGTGATCTGGACCGAGTGGCCGATGCCGATGGCGAGGAGCAGCATGGGCGTGAGTACCATCATGGTAGTGAGCTTGTACTGGGTGAAGCCCATAAGGCCGATGGTCATGAGAATGGTGGCGCCGACGCCGAGGAGGGGAAAGAAGGCGCCGCGCCAGTCGCGAAATTCGAGCCACAGCACCAGCACTACGATGGCCAGTGAGATGGCGAAGAGCCACCAGTGGTTGACCAGGTTCTGGAGCATCCAGGCTAGGAAGTAGGGTTCGCCGGCTACCAGGACCTCGATGCGTGGGTCCTGCTGATACTCCTCCATGATGGCCCGGACTTCCCGTACCCAGGGCAGGTAAATTTCCTTGACCTCGTCCGTGTAGTCGGCGATGACATAAGCGGCCTTGGCGATGCAGTCCTTGCTGGCGTATTCCTCGAAGGCGCAGCGGCTGCCATCGGCCTTGAACATGGACACAAGCATGGGGGCCATGACGGGATTGGTACGGATGCCTTCCTCCAAGAAGGCGAGTTGTTCTGCCGCCAGATCCGGGTCAGTTTCGCTGATGCCTTCGGTGGGGATCAGACGCTTAAACACCAGACCGTTCTCGTCGGCGTTCATGTACTTGATCTTCTGGGAGGCGATGTCGATGAAATTGGGTGAGCGGGAGTGGGGCAGAGCCACCAGTCGGTTGTGGATAGCCTGAATTGTGTTGATGAACCAGGGCTGGAAAATGTCGCCTTCCTTGATCTTGACGGCGAACACCATGAGGTTGCCCATGCCGAACTTTTCCTCGGCATAGAGGTTGGTGGCGACATAGCGGTTGACGCCGGGCAGCAGGGTGTCGGGGTCGTTGCGGACGTCGAGCTTGGGGATCTGGGTGGCCAGAAGTGCGGTGGCGATCAGCAGCAGGACCAGGATCGGGACCCGCCAGCGGATCACGAACCGCGCGTATTTTAGGGTGAACTTATCCTCGGTGATGGTCATGGCGGCGGCTTCGTGTCGGTGTTAGGGGGCGGAGGGGCTATCCTGGCCCCACCGGGTATGGCGATGCGATCCGGCTAGGGGGGCCGGGTGGGATGACGCGGGGCCCCCGATGCGTCCTTGCCGCGGCCGGGGGTAGGCTCAGAAGATGTACTTGAGCCCGACACCCAGGTTGGAGGATTCCTTCATCTGGCCAAACTGGGTATTGAATTCGCCCCAGTATTGGTTCCAGGCGCCGGACAGGATGAGGTTGTCGTTGATGGAATACTCCACGTCAAAGCGGTTCCACCAGCCACCGTCTTCCTCATACATGGTAATGTTGTTCCAGCGGTGCTGCTGGGCCGGACCAAAGGGCTTGGAGAAGAAGAGGGAGACGAACTCCTTAAATTCCTGCCCTGCCTGGAGGGAGTTGGTGACGTTGAGGGTGGCGGCATCGCCGGTGTAGCGGGAGCAGTCGAACTGGATGCCGCTCTGGGTGGTACAGGCGCGACCCTGGTCCACATAGTCCAGGTTAATGAACTGAATGAACTGGAGGCTGGCCATCAGGTTGGTGAAGAGGGTGATGTCGGCGCCGAGGACGTACTTGAACATATCCCCTGGCTCCATGACCAGGCCGTTGGCCAGGTCCCCGATGCCCAGGAGGCGCTTGTCGATGATGGGCTGCATAACGTCTTTTTGATAGAGGAACTCGCCGCGCAGGACGATGGGCCCTAGGGCCTGGGTGTCCAGGGCGTAGTCGAAGGAGGCGCCGATGTTATGGATGCGCTGGAGCTTTTCCGTAAAGCGCAACTCCACTGGATTGGTGCTGTGGGCGCCGGGCATCATGCCGAAGGTGGGGTCCACGGCCCCGTAGTATTGGCCTTGGTCGTTGCGTAGCAGGACGGTGGGGTTGGCCAGGGGATTGGCGGCGCTGTTGGGCACCTGATCGGCGGAGAGGTTGGTCTGGAGGTTGGGGAGGATGACCGTCTGACCGCCGAAGGCCATGGCCATGCCCGTGGCCCGCTGAACCTGGAGCTTTTCGCCAGTCTTGGCGTCATGCCAGCTCAGGTCGATGTAGGGGTTGGGGTCGAATTGGTAGAGGTAGTTCAGGGAGTAGTTGAAGCCGCCGGCCGTATTGTTCTTGTAACGGAAGCCATAGTTCAAATCCTCCCAGTCCGGGTGATCCTCCTTGTAGCGGGCGGCGGCGCTGGCGCCGGTCATCTGGGCCGAGGAGAAGGTGTTGAAGGTGGCGAAGGTGGCGTTCGGCATGTGGTCAAAGGTCGCCGTCGGCTTGCTGACGTTCCAGTTCACGTCGGTTGGCGCGGTGCCGTAGATGTCGAGGAGTCGGGTAACGTTGTCATTGCCATTGGGGTCGCCGGGCTGGAGGCCATTTTGGGCGATACTATTAAGCAGAATGTAGCCAGGCGTGCCATTGCCCGGAGTGCCGGGGTTAATCAGGCCAGGGGTCGAAGTATCCCAATATCCACTGGCGAAGCCATCCACGGTCAGGCCCGCGAAGGGCAGCAGACCGGCGGGATTCATCATGCCCCCCGTGAAGGCCCCGCCAATGGCGGCGTTGGTGAAGCTCTGGGAGGTGGCGCCCAGGGCCGGGACTATGTTCAGGAAGCCATTGACCCGCCCTGTGATGGCGTCAACGCCCTGCATCAAGAAGGGTTGTCCGGAATCGCCATCCTCGTCCAGGCCTGGAATGATATTGGGCTCGGCCTGGGAGGCGATGAACTGGACACTACCGGCGTCACCCAGGTTGCGCTCGATGTTGGCCATCCAGACCGGGATGCGCGAATCCTCCATGCTGTCCTGGACGAAGTGGCGGTAGTCCGTGGGGTTGATGACATCGAGGAGTTTGATGCCGTCCGCCGTGCCCCAGACCACCTGTTGCTTGCCGAGACGCAGGCCCCAGCCGCCCAGGCTGGAGTCGATGTAGGCCTCGCGCAGGATTTCGTACTGGGTATAGGGCTCGGGACCCCGCCAGTCATCGCTGACACCCTCGGAGTCGTAGATGCCTTGAAGTTCAATGTGCCAGCTGAGGTCGTCGATGATGTCGCCGTCGATAAAGAGCCTCAAGCCGTTCTCGAACATGGCGAGGTCCCCGGCGTCATGGCCGGATTTGTCGAGCATGGTCTTGGCCTTGCCGATGGTCTGTCCGGACTGGACGAAGACCGAGGTGCGGTTGGCGACGGTGCCCTTGACGGAGATCTCGGCCTGGGCGGTCGCGGGCAGGATGAAGGCGGCCAGGATGGCCTGGCTCAGGATGGAGCGTTTGAACATCTGTGGTTATCTCCCCCGGTGGTGTTCTGATCGTTATGCCGATGTCAGTGGGCATGGGTGCGCCGAGACGGTCCCGACGCGGCGGCGCCAGCCAAGGAAGCCGGCGCCCGGCGGATCTTACTGCTTGATCTTGGTGAGGGTTTCTTCGGACCAAAGGGTGGCGGGATGGTCGGAATTCTTGCGCACCACGCTCTTGGGGATGACGGCCCAGGTCTCAAAGCCAGTCTTGATGTCCTTGCCGTACCAGGATTTCCAGTAGAGGCCGCGCTTGTCGCCCATGCCCAGGCTGCCCCAGTCACGGTCGATGACCTTGGTCATCTCGTTGGCCTTGTTGAAGTATTCGGTACGGTAGTCCGCGAAGGTGGTGGTATCGATGTAGCTGACGCGGCAATCGTAATACCAGTTTTGCTTCTTGGTGCAACTCTTGACCTTATAAACCTCCTTGCCCTTGTGGTCGCAGGCGGGCCCCGGCAGGTTCTGGGTCTCCTTGGTGCGCTGGCTGGCGGGCAGGTCGAGGGTGCCGAGGCAGGCGTCGAATTTTTCCTTGCCCAAAAGTTGGTGGGTCTCCATATTGGGTTTGCGCAAGGTGACGTCCTCGAAGGTGAAGACGCTGCCGCCCCAAGCGTCGTCGAGGGCTGGCTGGGCGAAACGACGGATCTTGCGCAGGGCCGGCAGCCAGATCATGTAGGACTGGCTCTTGTTGTCATCGACGTAGTCCGTGATCAACATGCCGGTGCCACGCAGCTTGCCAGAGCGGAAGATGGCCAAGTCCATGGCCTTGGTGATGCCGTCGTTATAGTTGTTGTTCAGGAATCGTTCCAGGGTTATGACATTGGGCTTGTCACCTTGGGAGCGGTTGATCAGGGCCGTGATGTCCTTGCCGCTGGTCTCGATGGAGAAGTTATCCATTGAATAGAAGTGGTTGACGAAATAGACCTGATCCATGATCTGGTCCGCCGTCGGGGTGCCCACAGGATAGGGCAGGTCCCGGGGGACGCCGGCAAGGGCAAGAGTGGGGGCAAGGGTCAGGGCGCCGGCAAAGGCGAGCGCCTTGGTGGCGAGCTTGGGCATGGTACTTCATCCTCCGGGATGATGATGGGTGAAAAGTGCCTAACCAACTGTTTTGACCAAGCGAAACTGATCTTTCCCCGTCGCGGCCATGGCAGCTAGGGTCAGGGACCCGCGTACGAGCCCGGGGGGCTTGGTTCAGGGCCCAGACGTCGGCATGCGCCAAGCAAGTACCAGTGTCGAATTGGCATGGTCAAAGCAACCAGTCCCCCCCTAGCGCCAGGCGCACAAGCAGGGCGTGAGAGGAAATGGGCGCGAGGCTCTTGTTATTTCAGTTGTTCTGATGAGCCTTCTAATCCCCCGACCCGGCGGCGACCTTGTCGGCCAGCCAGGCCCGGGGGGAGGTTGGATTCTCGGGGCTCGGGCCC
>JBFZDM010000176.1:0-6416 GCA_041307365.1 Chromatiaceae bacterium
CCGCACACCGGACAGGCGATGGGCTGGGCATGAAAGCGCCGGTCCGCCGGGTCCTCGTACTCACGGCGACAGTCCGGGCAGAGGGAAAAGGCCGCCATGCTGGTGTTGGCGCGGTCATAGGGGATGGCGCGGACTATGCTCAGGCGCGGCCCGCAATGGGTGCAGTTGGCGAAGGGGTAGCGATAGCGCCGGTCCGCCGGGTCCGCAATCTCGGCGGCGCAAGCGGCGCAGGTGGCCGCGTCCGCCACCACCCCAGTCGCAACGTGCCCGACATCGCTGGCCAGGATGCGGAAGCCCCCCCCGGACATGGCCGGCGCCTCCGCCAACGGCTGCCGCTCCACGGCATCGATGCGGGCCAGGATGGGACACTCATCCATCAGGCGGTGGCAAAAGACATCCAGCTCGGCTTGGCTCCCCCGGGCGTGAATCAGGACACCCTCGCCGTCATTGCGCACATCCCCCGCCAGCCCCAGGTCTCGCGCCAGCCGCCATACCGTAGGCCGAAAGCCGACCCCCTGCACCAGGCCGCGCACGCGGATGCGCTCGGTGCCCAAGCGCTGGTCCTCATCGGCCATAATGAGTGGCGTCCCCACAACTTGTATTAACGGTATTTCCTCGGGATGCGCTGCAAACTGGTCGATCGCACCATCGTCGGCCTAGCCGAACCTGCCGACCTTGAGGTCAATGACCACCAGGCATGTGAGCTGACGGGGGCGGAACAGCAGAGCCACGCGGAACCAGGTGTCGTCCAGCCGCCCTTGCCACTCGGCATTGTCACCCATTGCCGGCAATAGCGGGCCGCTGCTCGGCCTCGCGTAGGGGTTTAGCCAAGGCCAGGCCGGCGGCCCGCTCGGCTTGCGCCCCTTGCCAAGGGGGCCCGGCCGCCCGTGCTGCCGTAGGGTTCAGCTTAGTGCCAAGCCCACGAGGGCCGCTACCAGCCGGGTGCGCTCTCGACCGTGCCAGCGGCGATGGCGCGCTGGAGTTGAGCGTGATCGCGCTCATTCTGATCGGCGTACAGGCGGGCGAAGTCGCGGAGGGCGGTAATGAACCGCGAGCCCTTGCCGAGGTAGGCGCTGATAGCCACGGCGTCTCCGGAGCGGGCATGGGCCCGGGCCAGCGTCTCGCCGCAGGCGGTGGCGAACTCGACCAGGACGGGGCCGAGCAACTCGATGTCAGGGACGATCTTCATGTCGCGGAACTGCCGCACATAGTAGTCCCTACCCTGGAACGAGCCCCAGCCGACGAAGATGTCGGTCGCGCTCTGCAGGGCCCGCTTGCCGGCAATCACCCGGGCACCGTGGTTGTCGTGGTGGCTGGGGCCGAGGTGGGACTCGAATACCGACGGGCCGGCCTGCTTGATCTGCAGGAACAGGGGGTCGTTGCCGCTGCGGCCCTCGAGGAGGGACAGGTAGACCCGCATGCCCACACTGCCCACACCCACGACCTGGCGGACCAGGTCAACGGGCGTGAAGCGATCGAACAGGTGGCGCCGATCCTCCTGCAAAGTCATCCGGTAGCCGGCAAGGAACTGGTCGGTCAGCGCGTCCTGCTCCTCGTCGGCGATGGTGGCGCGCATGGGTGGGTCCTCGTCGATTCGGGGCCGGCCCTCGATCATAGAGGTGAGTTTGGCGAAGGCGCCGAGATGGGTGCGGCGCTTGGCCTGCTTCTCAATGTGGGTCGATAACTGCCCCCGGTCGGCCGGCGCGAAGTACTTGATCAGGCTGTCGACGTGAGTGCCGTCGTACCAGAGGTCAAGCTCCGTCATCGTCGCGTAGCGGGCCATCTGGTCACGGTAGGCCTCCCCTGCCATGATCACTGCCTCATCGGCCGTGGCCGCCTTGAGGCCATCCTCCCGCGCCGCCACCACCAGGCTGGCGGCGAGTCGCAGCAGATCCCATTCGAAAGGACCGGGCAGCGTCTCGTCGAAGTCCCGCAGGTCGAACCGGAGGTTTCGCTCTGGCGTGGCCCACAGGCCAAAGTTGAGGACATGCGCGTCGCCGCAAAGCTGGACCCGTAGCCCACTGTGGGGGCGGGAGGCGAGATCAGCGGCCATCACCGCGGCCGCGCCACGGTAGTAGGTCCAGGGCGAGGCCACCATGCGTCCGTGGCGGATGGGAACCAGATCGGGGGCCCGGATGGCGTTCTGGGCCAGGATCGTCTCGAGGGCGTCGTGACCGCGCGCCGTCTCGTCCCAATGTCCAGGCGCGTTTCGCGGAGCCTGTTTGCGAGCAGCCTTGCCGGTCGCGCGTCGCTCCTCGATGGTCTCCCGGAGGTCATGGACCGGGGTTATTGCGGGCGCGGGGGTGGTCGGGTCAGTATCCGTCATGAGGGTCGCTCCTCGAGTAGTATGAATGGCAAGTCAGGGGGAATCTCCAGAAATATCTTACCCTTGGTAGTGCAATCTAACCCTGGGCCAGAGAATCGGCCATTCATGACTCTAGTCGAGGCGCGGGGCAGGTGCAACCGGTCGGGCTGGTCGGGATGACGCCCGAAAAGGGGAGCGCCACCATCATAATGAGGGCTACGGCGTCTCCACGCGGCTTGTTGAGCGCGAACATCCCGACCCCTAGCCCCAATGGATAGGAAATCGAACCGGCCATGCCGGATTTAGGCGTCACACCATGCCCGCGGGGTTACGCATCCGTTGGCGCTCCGCGCCATGGGCTTGCGATAGGTGGCCTCCTTGATGCCCCACAGGATCATGAATCAGCGATGGGACCATTTGCGGAAAAGGCGCTTGGCGGGGTCACTGGAGCCCGACCCCATTCGCGACCTCGGTTACGCTCGGGCGCCCGATCAGTATCAGGTCGAAGGACGCCAGGGGCACCAGGCCGAGCACCAAGGCGCCCACGGCGAGCCCCAGCACCAGCAGCTCCTGGTGGCGTCGCGGGGGCTTCAGCAGGGTCGGCGGCCGACTCAGGCCGGACAGGGCATTGAAGAGCACCCACAGCAGGTAGGTCGCGGTGAGCAGTCCGCCGGCGTTCAGTGCCAGGGCCCACCACCATTGCCCCGAGGCATCGGCCGCCGCGGTCAGCAGCGTCTTGGCCGCGTAGCCGCCGCTGGGCTCCAGCCCTACCAGGGACAGGCTGGCCACGGTGAAGGCGAGAACTGTGATCGGCAGGGCGCGGGCGATGCCGCCTAGGTTCCGGATCTGGTCATGTCCCAGGGCCGCGGCGATGACCCCGGCGCCCATGAACATGGAGGCCTTGGCAAAGGCATGGGCGATCAGTTGCAGCATGCCGCCGGTCAGGGCCCCCGCGGCCTCGGGTCCGGCGGGCGCGGCGGCGCTGCCCAGGGTCAGGGGGAAGACCAGGAACAGGTAGCCGATCTGGGCGACCGTCGAATAGGCGATGAGCATCTTGAGCCGTGCCTGACGCAGGGCCTGGGCCCCGCCGAACAGGATCGCCGCCACCCCCAAGGCGGCGAGGAGCGGCGCCGCCTGTTGGGTCAAGGACGCCGGCAGGACATCAAGCCAGAGCCGCAGGATCAGGAAGAAGGACGCCTTGACCACCAGGGCCGAGAGGACGGCGCTGGCGGCGGGCGGGGCGCCCGCATGGGCCGGTGGCAGCCACAGGTGCAGGGGGAAGAGCGCGGTCTTTGCCAACAGTCCCACCGTCATCAGGGTGGCGGCCCCCAGGACGACCGGCGCGGCAGGGTCGCCGCTCGCAAGCTTGGCGGATAGCAGGGCGATGTCCAGGGTGCCGTAGGCGCCATAGAGCAAGGCCACGCCGAGGACATAGAGGACCGAGCCGAGGAGCGCAAAGAGCAGATAACGCAGGGCCGCGGCCAGGGTCTCCGGGCGACCGCTGAGGCAGACCAGGGGAACCGCGGAGAAGGTCACCAGTTCCAGAGCCACATAGAGACTAAAGAGGTCCTGGCCCAGGAAGACCGCGTTGAGACCGGCCCAGACGCCGAGCAGCAGGGTCCAGAAGGCGAGCGGGGCTCGGGTCTCCCGGGCTTCGGGCGGGACGCGAAATTCAGGCCGGGCGTAGAGACCGACGGCGCCCAGGATCACGGCGGTGACGAGCAGCATGGTGGCGGAGAGGCCATCGGCCTTCAGGGCCACGCCCAGGGGCGGGGCCCAGCCACCCAGGTGATAATCCAGGGCCGTGCCCCCATGCAGTACGGCGGCGGCGATGGCAACGGCGACACCGATCCCCAGCAGCAGAGTTCCCAGGGCGATGCGCCCCGCCAGGCGCCCGCCCAGGGGAAAGGCCAGCAACAGGGGCACGACCGGCAGCACCAGGGCGAGTACCAAGAGGTTGCCACCTTGCGCGACCGCGGCCTCCAGCAGGGTCAGGGGGATCCCCATCAGAGGTCCTTCTCCGGTGAGGAAGGTCGCCAGGAGGGTTCAGCGTCCAGGGTGGCCTGACCGGTCGCCCCGGCGAGGCGCAGCAGCAGCGCGACCGCGAGCACCGTGGCGGCGAAGGCGACCACCAGGGCCGTGATGATAATGGCCTGAGGGACCGGATCGCTACCGGGGTCGGCCCCCAGGACAACACCGCCGCCGCGTCGCGCGATGACGCCGAGCAGCAGAAACACGCCCCCGCCCAGTACATTGAAGGCGAGTATCTTGCGCAGGACACTGGGATGACAGATCAGGCCATACAGCCCCAGACCCACCAGGCCGGCACCGCAGAGCCCAAAGAGGGTTGTGAAGGTCATGGTTGCCCCCCCAACGGCTCGACTGGCTCTGGCGGACCGGCGAGCAGCAGACCCAGGGCCGCCGCAATGGACAGGGTGAGCGCCGCCTCAATGACGAGGATCAGGGGCTTGGCATAACCTTCCGGGTAGGCCAGGAAGGCGCCGGCCAGCCAGATCCCCACCAACCCGATCACCAAAAATAGCGCTGGCCCGACCACCAGGACGATGCGGAGCCAGCGTTGATCTACCCGCGGTGGCTTGGTCAGCCCCGCGACCAGGGTGATGACCCACATTGCCGCCAGGACGGCGCCGCCCTGGAAGGCCCCGCCGGGATGATTCGCCCCCGTCCAAAAGAGATGAATGCCCACCAGTATTCCCAGCGGGGGTAACAGTTGCGCGAGCAGTACCAGGGCGCTGCCCGGCTGCCTGGGTCGCAAGGCCGCTGGGCGCCCGCCCCAGGCGCCGTCCGGGGCCAGGGACCAGAGCCCGATCAGGGCAAGCACCAGGACCACGGCCTCCAGCAGGGTGTCGATGGCCCTGAAGCCGAGGAGTACCCCGGTGACGGGATTGCCGAGCCCGGTAGTGGGCAGGTTGGCCGCGACTTGTGGTGCCAGGGTGGGAGTGGGCTCGGGCAGGAGCAGCACGATGGCGGCAAGCCCGGCGGCGATCCCGGCGCAAAGCACCCCGACCGCCATCTGGAACAGGAGCCGCAAGCCCCGGCCGGACCTGGGTGCGACCACCTCCCGTGGCAGACGGGCAGCAGCCCCGAGCAGAAGCATACCCGTCAGTCCCGTGCCCAGGGCCGCCTCGGTCAGGGCCACGTCCACGGCGGAGAGGCGGACCCAGACGAGCGCCACAAGGAGTCCGTAGGCCACAAAGCCGACGACCGCGCCATAGGTGGCGTGCGCGGCGATGGTCCAGATGGCCAGGCCCAGGATCAGTAGGGCGAGGAAGCCATCCGCGGCCAGGGCGAGGTTCATGGGGCCGGCTCCTCACCGGGGGCGGTGCGTAAATAGGGCGTGCCCGGCTGGGGCCGCACGGCGGCACCCAAGACCTGGCTGACCGTCGCCCCGGCCAGGAGGGCAAGCAGCCAGACCGCGATCAACTTGAGCGCGCCCAGCGGCCAGTCCACCTGGGGCAGCAGCCCCAGGACCACCAGGCCCAAGCCCAGGTTATCTGCCTTGGTCAAGGCGTGCAGGCGGGTCAGGGTATCGGGGAAGCGCAGCAGCCCCACGGTTCCGGCCAGAAAGAAGATGGCCCCGAGGGACACCGAGACGATGGTGAAGATGGTCAGCGCCAGAGTCATGTTCTGTCCTCGGCCTCCAGGTTGTCGGGGTCCGTATCCCGCGCCGAGGCCGGTGCCGCCGAGTCCGGACGGTTGGCACCGGTCACGAAGGCCACCGAGGCGAAGGCGGCGAGCAGGGCCAGCAAGAGCGCCAGGTCCCCGACCGCGTTGACCCCGTTCGCAACGCCCAGCAGCAGCAAGGCCGCCACCCCCCCGGTGCCGAGCAACTGCGCCGCCAGAATGCGGTCCGCATCGTCCGGGCCGCGCAGGATGCGGATCAGCCCCAGGGCGACGGTGCCAAGCACGAAGAGCGCGGCGGCGAGCAGGAAGTCAATCATCCGCGTCACCCCCGCCGAGTACCTGGATCAGCAGCGCCTCGTCCACGGCAAGCCCCTGTGCCGCCGGTTGGCTCGCATCGAGGCAGTGATAGATCAGGGTGTCCCCCGGGCCAGCGCCGACCGGCAGGGTGCCCGGTACCAGGCTGGTG
>JBFZDM010000180.1:0-4437 GCA_041307365.1 Chromatiaceae bacterium
CTCCCCTTATGACCCTGGATGTCGAGGAGTTGCCTTACCGGCCGGACAGCGCCGCCGTGTTCGCCCCCCTGGCGGCGCGGCCCTGGTCCGTATGGCTCGATAGCGGCCGGCCCGGTTCCCTGGCGGGGCGCTGGGACATTCTGGCCTGCGATCCCTGGTCCTCCCTGGTGACCCGGGGCGGCCTGACCTGGATCCGTGACGAGGGCGTGTCGCGGTCGCGCCAGGACCCTTTGGACCTGCTGCGGCGCCAACTTGGCCCCATGGCGGTCTGGCCGCCCAGGGTGGCCGCCCTGGAGCCCGAAGGCCTGCCCTTTGGCGGCGGCGCCATCGGCTGGTTTGGCTATGACCTGGGGCGACGCTTCGAACGCCTGCCGGCCACCGCCCTGGACCACCAGGGTTTGCCGGACATGGCCCTGGGCCTCTACGACTGGGCCCTGCTGGTGGATCACGCCCGTCAGCGGACCTGGCTGGCGGGCCGGGGGGGCCGGTCACCCCAGGCCCGCGAACGGTTGCGGCGCTCGGCCCTGGCGCCGGGGCCGGCCGGTTTGCCGGGGGCCTTCAGGGTCACGGGTCCCCTGCGCTCGAACCTGACGGACGAGGATTACCGCGATCGCTTTCAGCGGGTCCAGGCCTATATCCAGGCTGGCGACTGCTACCAGGTCAACCTGGCGCGGCGCTTTTCGGTCAAGGCCAGGGGGGATCCCTGGGCTGCCTATCTGGAACTGCGCCGCCACAGCCCCGCGCCCTTCGCCGCCTGGCTCAATACCCCAGGGGTCCAGATCCTGAGCGCCTCGCCGGAGCGTTTTTTGCGCGTCCGGGAGGGTAGGGTGGAGACCTGCCCCATCAAGGGCACGGCCCCGCGGCTCGCGGACCCCGTGGCCGACCAGCGCCAGCGCCAGTCCCTGGCCATGAGCCCCAAGGATAGGGCCGAAAATATTATGATCGTCGATCTCCTGCGCAACGACCTGGGGCGGAACTGCGCCATCGGCAGCATCCAGGTACCGGACCTTTTCGCGGTGGAGACTTTCGCCCAGGTCCACCACCTGGTGAGCCGCGTCATTGGCCGGCTGGCGCCTGGGGTGGACGGCCTCGAGCTTCTGCGCGGCTGTTTTCCCGGTGGTTCCATCACGGGCGCGCCCAAGATCCGCGCCATGGAGGTGATCGAGGAACTGGAAGGGGAAAGGCGGGGGGTCTATTGCGGCTGCATCGGCTATCTGGGCTATGACGGCGCCCTGGATACCAGCATCACCATCCGCACCCTGACCCTGGCCCAGGGGGAGTTGAGCTTCTGGGCCGGCGGTGGCCTGGTCGCCGATTCCCAATGCGAGGACGAGGCGGCGGAGATCGCGGTCAAGGCCCGTGCCATGCGCGAACTGGTCGAGACCTTTCGCCGGGATGACGGCGAGGAGGCATTCCGGCCCTGATCCCCTTGCACGCGATGGCCCCATACCTTAAAAGGTGCGCCTTCGCTCCACCTAACATCACTGCCCGAGTCAGGTTGCCATGGGTTACCACCACCTTGAATGCATCGACTTGCGCCCGGCGGGCGCTCATGCCGCCCCTGGCCATAACCCTGGTCCGGCTTCTGGCGCACCCTCCAGCCGGCTGCGGGGCCAGTACCCAGGCCATGCCGGGACCCGCTATGTCAGCTAACCGACCCATCGGGGTCTTCGATTCCGGCGTGGGCGGGCTCACCGTCTTGCGCGAGATACGGCGCGAACTGCCCCATGAGGACCTGCTCTATGTGGCGGACTCGGCGCACGCCCCCTATGGGGACCAGGCGCTGGAGGCCATCGAGGCCCGCGCCATCGCCATCGCCGAATTCCTGCTGGAGCGTGACGCCAAGGCCCTGGTGGTGGCCTGCAATACGGCCACCGGCGCGGCGGTCAGAATCTTGCGGGCCCGCTATGCCGTGCCCGTGATCGCCATGGAACCCGCGGTCAAGCCCGCGGTGGCCCACAGCCGCTCAGGGGTGGTCGGCGTCCTGGCCACGCGCCAGACCCTGGCCAGCGAAAAATTTTCTCATTTGCTGGCGCGCAATAGCGGGGCCGCCGAGGTGCTGGCCCAGGCCTGCCCGGGGCTGGTGGAGCGGGTCGAGGCCGGCGATCTGGATGGGGCGGAGACCCGGGCCCTGCTGGCGGCTCATCTTAGGCCCCTGCTGGCCCGCGGCGCCGATACCCTGGTGCTGGGCTGTACCCATTACCCCCACCTGGCGCCCCTCATCGCCGACCTCGCTGGTCCCGGCGTCCAGGTGCTGGACTCCGGCGCCGCCGTCGCCCGCCAGGTCCGCCATCGCCTGGCCGAGGCCGGTCTCCTCGCCCCGCCGCGCGCCGGCCGCGAATACTTCTGGACCAGCGGTCATCCCACGCGGCTGCGCCAGGTGATGGAAATGCTCTGGGGCGCCGGGATCGAACTTAGGCCCATGAGGGAGGCGGAAGCGGTCCGGGATGGCCAATAATCCGTTCCCCCTGGCAGGGAGGGGCCAGGCCTGAACCGGGAGGCCCTGGGCACCCCAATACAGTCCCCTGGGGAAAAAAGGCTAGTGACCCGCGGCGAAACGCTGCTTGTTCTTCACTGCCTTGAGGATGTGGGAGGCAATCTCCTCGATGGACTGGCTGGTGGTGTCGAGGACGCGAATGCCGAGGCGCTGGAACATGGCCTGGGCACGGCGGATGTCGGCCTGGCAACGGGCCAGGGAGGCGTATTGGCTGTTGGCGCGGCGCTCCTGGCGGATGAGGTGAAGGCGTTGGGCGTCAATCATGAGGCCATAGACCTTTTCCTTGACGTCGTGGAGTTCCTTGGGCAGGTCGCCCCGGTCGAAGTCCTCCTCGGTGACGGGGTAGTTGGCCGCCAGCAGACCGTAGTGCATGGCCAGGTAGAGGCAGGTGGGGGTTTTGCCGGAGCGGGAGACCCCGGTCAGGACCACGTCCGCGCGGGGAAAGTTGCCGGGCCGTACGCCATCGTCGTTGGACATGGCGAAGTTGATGGCCTCGATGCGCTTGGTATAGGAACTGGGCTCCGTGATGCCATGGCTGCGCCCCGGCTTGCGGCTCGGGGGTATGCCCAGTTCCCGGCTCACGGGTTCCACGAAGACCTCGAACAGCTCCAGGAAGTAGCCGTTGGCGGTCTGGATGATAGCGCGCACCCGGTCGTCCAGCATGGTGCTGAAGATGAGGGGCCGGGAACCGTCGCGTTCCGCCGCCTCCTGGATGCGCTCCAGCAGGGCCTTGGCCCGCAACTCTGTGTTGATGAAGGGCATATAGACCCGTTCGAAGTCCACGCCCTCGAACTGGGACAGCAAGCTATGGCCAAGGGCCTCGGCGGTGATGCCAGTGCTCTCGGAAACGAAAAAGACGGTGCGTTTCATGAGGGGGCTCGGGAGCTTAGGAAGGGTTCAGAAACAAGTGGCACATGGCTGGCCCAAAGTCGGGTTACGCTGCGCTGACCCGACCTAGGGAGGTACCGGTTATTTTTGAACCGTGACTTATCGTGGGGGCGCGACGCACCGCCACATTGTGGCCCATATCAATGCGGCCATGCACCCCCATGACATGTAACCCTTTGGCCGCGCCCGCATAAAAGAGCAATGCCGGCGGCGGGTGGCTACAGTCGGGGCGGGATTCCAGCGCCACCAGCCTGATGATGGCAACACAGGCCCGTTTCCATCCTGTGGGTGACATGCTGGTGACATCAAAAGAAAAGAGCCTGGACGATTACGCCCAAGCTCTTGATTCAGTTGGAGCCGATGGGCGGATTCGAACCGCCGACCTACTGATTACGAATCAGTTGCTCTACCAGCTGAGCTACATCGGCCACTAAGGGGCTAAAGTATAGGGAATCCCTGGGCATCGGGCAAGAGAGGAGGCGCCCGGACGGTGCACCCAGGGCTACCACCAGCGCCCTCGAAGCCCCAGGCAAGGGTCAGGATAGCGTCGTCACCTTCGGCTTAGCACCTTTGGGAAGGGACCACGGGAGGAAGAGGGCCGAGGCATTCTGGAGACGGCGAGAGTCGAAAAAACGTCAGGACAAAGGGCCGGGTGTGGGTTTAAACTTCGACAGCAAGACCTGTCCACCCAACTTCTTGAATCATGGCTATTGATCGGGCAAAGATGATTGCGTTGAACGCCTGTCGCATGGGAAGTCACGCATGAAAAAACTTACCGAGGCTGATGCGGCCACCGCATACGCCAAAGCATGGAATCGACTCGATCCATCCGAGTTTATTGATCTGCTCACCTCCGATGCCCGCTATGCATCGCAATGGGTTTTTGAAGAACTCGCCAGCAAGCAGGCCATCGGAGATTATCTAACGGCAAAAATGAGTTCCATCAAGATGAATATGGAGAAGGATCCGGAGGTAATAGTTTTTGCCGAGTTGGGTAAAACGGCTACATCTCTATCAAACCGTGATTGCGTAATCCTGGCTCAAGGCACCAG
>JBFZDM010000181.1:0-6227 GCA_041307365.1 Chromatiaceae bacterium
GCCCCACCGGCTCGGGCCGCCGCCAAGGCGGAATTCAAGTGGAAGATGGTCACCTCCTGGCCAAGAAACTTCCCGGGCATGGGCGCGGGCGCCAACAGGCTGGCGGAACTCATTGGCACCCTGAGCGGCGGGCGTATCGAGGTCAAGGTCTATGGCGCCGGTGAACTGGTGCCTGCCTTTGAGACCTTCGACGCCGTCTCCCGCGGCACGGCGGAGATGGGCCATGGCGCCTCCTATTACTGGAAAGGCAAGACCGAGGCCGCCCAATTCTTCACCACGGTCCCCTTCGGCATGACGTCGGGGGAGATGAGCGGCTGGCTCTACCATGGCGGTGGTCTGGCACTCTGGACCGAGCTTTATGCCCCCTTCGGTCTCATCCCCATGCCGGCCGGCGACTCCGGCGCCCAGATGGGCGGCTGGTTCAACAAGGAGATCAACTCGGTCGCCGATCTGGCCGGGCTCAAGATGCGGATTCCCGGCCTGGGCGGCGAGGTGCTCAAACGCGCCGGCGGGACGCCGGTCAACCTGCCCGGCGGCGAGATCTTCACCGCCCTCCAGGCGGGCACCATCGACGCCGCCGAATGGGTCGGCCCTTATAACGACCTGGCCTTCGGCCTCTACAAGGCGGCCAAGTATTACTATTACCCTGGCTTCCAGGATCCCAACGGCCGCCTTGAGGCCATCATCAACCAGAAGGCCTTCGCGGCCCTGCCCGCGGACCTCCAGGCCATCGTCCTCAACGCCTGCCGCGTGACCGACCTCGACATCAAGGCCGACTATGCCGCCCACAATCCCGTGGCCCTCAGGACCCTGATCGAGAAGCATGGGGTGGTGGTAAGACCCTATCCGGACGATGTCCTCGCCCGGCTGCGGCAACTCTCGACCGAGGTGGTCGCCGAGATCGCCCAACGGGACGCCTTTTCGGCCAAGGTTCATGCCTCCTATCAGGACTTCCTCAACCAGACCATCGCCTGGTCGCGGGTCTCCGACCTCGCCTATCTCAAGGCGCGGGACGCGGCTTGAAGGAGCCGCCGAAAGCCGGTGGAGCGCCAGGTCCAGCGCTCGCCCTCTACGTCCACATCCCCTGGTGTGTTCGCAAGTGCCCCTATTGCGATTTCAACTCCCACGCCCCGCGCCAGGCCATCCCCGAGACGGCCTATGTGGAGGCCTTGCTGCGCGATCTGGAGCGGGATTTGGCGGGGCTTGGACCTGGGGTCGATCCACCCGTCACCATCTTCATTGGCGGCGGCACTCCCAGCCTCTTTTCCGGGGCCGCCATCAGCCGACTGCTTGAGGGTATCCGCCAGCACCTGTCCCTGGCCCCCCAGACCGAAATCACCCTGGAGGCCAATCCGGGCACGGCGGACGCCGGCAACTTCGCCGCTTACCGGCGCGCGGGGGTCAACCGGCTGTCCCTGGGTATCCAGAGCCTGAGGGCGGAACGGCTGCGGGACCTGGGCCGCATCCACGGCCCGGACGAGGCCCGCCACGCCTTCTGGCTGGCGCGCCAGGCCGGATTCGAGAATATCAACCTGGACCTCATGTACGGCCTGCCCCATCAGGATTTGCAACAAGCCCGCGAGGATCTGACTCAGGCCCTGGCGCTGGAGCCCGAGCACCTGTCCTATTATCAGCTCACCCTGGAGCCCAACACCCCCTATAATGCCGCCCCGCCCCCCCTGCCCGATGACGACCTCGGCGCGGATATGCATTTTCAGGGTTTGGAATTACTGCGGATGGCTGGATTCACCCACTATGAGGTATCGGCCCATGCCCAGGGCGGCCGCCGCTGCCAGCACAACCTCAACTACTGGACCTTCGGCGACTATCTCGGCATCGGCGCCGGCGCCCATGGCAAACACAGGGACCCGGCGTCCGGGCGCGTCCGGCGTCAAGCCAAGCCCCGCCAACCCTCCGCCTTCCTCGGGGCCATGGACCAGCCCGGCCCCATTGGCTCAACCTGGATGCCGAGGGATGAGGAGGTGGTGTTGGAGTTCGCCATGAGTGCCCTGCGGCTGACGGAGGGATTCGATCGCCGCCTCTTCCAGCGGCGCACCGGGTTGGGCCTGGATCGCCTCGCCACCCCCCTCGCCGCCGCCCAGGAGGCTGGCCTACTGGAGGTCAGGGGCCATTGGGTCCGGCCCACGGAACAGGGCCGCTGCTTCCTCAATAACCTTATCGGCTTCTTCATGGCGGATTAACCCCTGGGATGCGCCCGCCGGATTTAACGACCAGAGTGGAGGATTGGCGGAACCGGGCAAACGGGGACACATTGCTTCCCGTGAGAGACCATCCGGTTGCCCACCGATGCCATAGACACTGAAAGCCTGGTGGAGGCTTAGCCGGCGTTGTTTCAGATGGGGTTGGTGTCCAGCACCACCCACCTGCTTGACAGGCGGATGACGTGACGGGCGGATGACGGCCGCCCCTGAATTTCATAAAATTAGCAGCCATTAACCTGGCCGTTGGCCACAATGGCTGGTCCGGCGGGCTAGGGCGGGGTTTCGCGCACCCATGGGGCGCGATGTTCTTTCGCCGCGGCAGCGGCATAACCAGACGAGAGGAGCACCTATATGGCCATTGAGGTTAACGGCAAGACCATCGCCACCGACGACAACGGCAATCTGATCAGCTATCAGGAATGGGACAAGGACGTGGCCCTGATATTGGCCGCCCGCGAAGGCATCGAGCTGACCCAGGCGCACTGGGACGTTCTCGAATATCTGCGCGAGGAGTATCAGAACAACAACGGTAACCAGCCGATGGAGCGCCAGATCAACAAGGACATGGGCAAGCGTTGGGGCAAGACGGTCAGCAGCAAGGACCTCTACAAGCTCTTCCCCCTGGCCCCCAGCAAGCAGGGCAACAAGATTGCCGGTCTGCCCTTCATAGCGCGCAAGGGCGGCTACTGATCGCGCAGGGCCTTCCCGCCGACACCCAGGACGGGAAGGCTATCGATAGGAAAGGGATCCCGCCAGAGGTAAGCCGTTCGACAAGGGTGTTAACTCTTTGTCGGGCGGCTTCGCGGATGGTCAAGCCGCGATGAGGCGTGCAGGGTCAGATTAATCCCGCCCTTTATGGCGGGCTGTTTCCCGGGTGGCCAGGCTCAATCCGCCGCCTCTTCCCCCGCCCCCTTGCGCATCACCTTGCCCGCCGCCGCTCGCTTCTTACGCTGCTGGGCCGGATCGGCGATGAGGGGACGATAGATCTCGACCCGGTCGCCGTTGGCCAGGGGCTGGTCCAGCTTGGCCAGTTTGCCGAAGATGCCGACCTTGTTGATCGCCAGATCGATCTCCGGGAAACGGGCCAGAATTCCCGAGCGATCGATGGCCTCCCGCACCGTCAGCCCCACCTCGCCCCTCACCGGCAACAGGGCCTGTTCGTCCAATCGGGCGTAGGCTACTTCAACCTTGAACAGGGGTTCAGACACGATAGACCTCGTCGGCTCGCTTGCAGAAGGCATCCACCAGGGAATTGGCGATCTGGTTGAAGACGGTGCCAAAGGCCTTGTCAATCAGGGCCCCGGCAAATTCGAAGTCGAGCGTCAGGGCCACCTTGCAGGCATCCGGCCGCAGAGGGATAAAACTCCAGCGCCCGCGCAGATACTTAAAGGGCCCCTCCTGCAATTCCAGCTCCATCCACTCGTCCTCGACAAAGCGGTTGCAGGTGGAGAAGGCCTGGCGAATGCCGAGCCGCGCCACCACGAGTTCGGCGCAGATGCGGTTTTCCTCCCGACCGAGGATACGGGTGCTATGGCACCAGGGCAGAAAGCCAGGGTAGGCCTCCACGTCCCTAACCAGTTGGAACATCTCGGCAACCGAGTGATGGACCAGGGCGCTCTTGCTGACGCTAGCCATCAGATCACCCCCAGGCCGCTCATGAAGATCAGCAGGACCCCCAGGGGGGCGACAAAGCGCACGGCGAAGAGCCAGGCGCGATAGAGAAGGCCATCCCCAAGCTGGAGTTCATCCAGGGTCGAGCGACGCGCCATGAACCAGCCGGCGAAGAGGGCCATGGCCAGGCCGCCCAAGGGCAGCATGATGTTCGCCGTCAGGATATCCACCATGTCGAAAAGACCGTTGGCTTTGGTGTCCCCATGGAAATCAAAGCTGAAGGCCCATCCGCTGAAGGACATGATGGTGACAATGCCCAGCAGCCAGGCGAGCACCCCCACCAGCACCGAGGCCCGCACCCGATTCATTTGCCGGTTCTCCACCAGCCAGGCCGTCGCTGGCTCGATGAGGGAGATGGCCGAAGTCCAGGCGGCAAAAACCAGCAAAATGAAGAAGAGGGTGCCAAAAAACAGCCCGCCGGGCATCTGGCCAAAGGAGATCGGGAGGGTCATGAAAACAAGCCCTGGTCCGGCCCCCGGCTCCATGCCATTGGCGAAGACAATGGGAAAGATGGCCAGGCCCGCCACTATGGACACCAGGGTGTCCAGGGAGGCGATGATCAACGAAGAACGGAGGATGGAAGCACTGCGCGGAAGATAGGAGCCGTACATCATGATGGCCCCCATGCCCAGGCTGAGTGTAAAAAAGGCCTGGCCCATGGCCTGGATCACGGACCCCCGAGTCAGCTCGGAGAAGTCCGGCACCAGCAGAAACTCCACGCCCCGCAGGAATTGGCCACTGGTCATGGCATAGCCGACCAGCGCGAGCAAGAGCAGAAAGAGGGTGGGCATCAGCACCCGGTTTGCCTGTTCCAGCCCGGACTTGACCCCCCGGGACACCACCATGGTGGTCATGACCATGAAAACCGTATGCCAGGCCAGCAAGCGTTCGGGATCCCCGGTCAGGGCCGCGAATAGCTCCCCCGCCGATTCCCCGGTCAGGCCCTCGAAGCGGCCACCCATGGCGCGGAAGACATAGGCCAGGGTCCAGCCGGCGATGACGCTGTAATAGGAGATGATGAGGAAGCCGGCGATCATGCCGCCCCAGCCCAGTAATTGCCAGACACCGTGCTGACTCTCCTCATGGGCGAGGATGCGCATGGTGTTGATAGGGCTGTGGCGGCCCCGCCGGCCGATGAGGATCTCCGCCATCATGATGGGGATGCCGATAAGCAGGACGCACAGGAAATAGACGAGGACAAAGGCCCCGCCGCCGTTCTCACCGGCCATGTAGGGAAATTTCCAGACATTGCCGAGGCCAACCGCCGAACCCGTGGCGGCCAGGATGAAGGCCAGCCGCGAGGACCACATGCCGTGGATCGAGTGAGTCGCTGCCATCTGAGGCTCCTGTGGAAACCCACGGAAGATCCGCGGACCGATTGGGAAAATCGCGGGGGCCAAGGAGCCCCCGGCGGATAATCATTGTCCGGCAAGCCGGGGCGCGGCTCAAGCCGATGGGAAGAGCGGGCGGCGGTGTTCAGACCTGCATGCGCACCAAGTCCGCCAGCCGGTTGGCGATAGCTTCCACGCGCGTGGGGTCATTGCCCTCGACCATGACCCGGATCAGGGGCTCGGTGCCAGAGGGACGGAGGAGGATTCGGCCCTGACCGGCAAGTTCCCGCTCGGCGGCGGCGGCGGCGGCTTGGATGGCGGGCAGGCCGAGTATCTCGCGCTGCTCGTCGAGGCGGACGTTGATGAGGATCTGGGGATAGCGTTCGACCTCCGCCACCAGGTCTTCGAGGGATCGGCCGGTCTCGACCATGGCCTCCAGGATCTGGAGGGCGGCGATGATGCCATCCCCCGTGGTGGTCCGGTCACGGCAGATAATATGCCCCGAAGGTTCGCCGCCGAGGAGGCCGCCATCTTGCTTGAGCCGCTCCATGATATAGCGGTCGCCGACCTGGGTGCGGGAGAAACCTATGCCCAGGCGCCCCAGGGCATGCTCCAGGCCCAGATTGCTCATCAGGGTGCCAACCACATCCCCCCTCATGGCGCCCTGGGATTGGCGGTGCTTGGCAATGACAAAGATGAGCTGGTCGCCATCCACCAGCCTGCCTTGTGCATCCAGCATCAGTACCCGGTCACCGTCGCCGTCGAAAGCAATGCCCAGGTGCGCCTTCTTTTTCAGGACCGTGTCGCGCAGCCGTTCCGGGGCCGTGGAGCCGACGCCGCGATTGATGTTGAAGCCATCGGGATGGACACCGATGGCGCTGCCCTGGGCACCCAGTTCCTCAAAGACATGGGGAGCGGTGTGATAGGTGGCGCCGTGGGCGCAATCCACCACCAGCTTGAGCCCCTTGAGGGTCAGGGTGGAGGGGACCGTGCTCTTGCAGAA
>JBFZDM010000203.1:0-4690 GCA_041307365.1 Chromatiaceae bacterium
ATTTAGTTAGATGGTTAAATATGTCCGACTTGGGCGGCCAGATTGTATTAATCACGCGACGTGTCTCTCTGGTGCAACGATTCGGTGATCGGGTCGCCTCCCGTAGAGAGATGGACCTGCCCCTATTTTTTTAGCCAGAAGAGGGGGGGGAAGGGCGATGGGCGGCCGATGCCTGGCCTGGCGCCAGCGCAGTACCTGGAAATGGGGGTGGATTCCGGTTTCGGGTCCGGTGTAGGATTGCCGTCTGGTCGATCCTGATGGACTGAAGGCTTTATCCAACGGTGTAAAGAGGCTCGGGGTGCCATGCGCGGACTCATCCTTTCCTTGCTGCTCCTTCCACTCACCGTCGATGCGGACATCTATAAGTATGTGGATTCGAGCGGCAAGATCTATTTCACCGACTCCCCACTCCAGGGCGATGACCTCAAGCTTGAATGGAAAAGGGATGCCGTCAAGATGGTCACCGAGAACAAGGCCAGGGTGGTGACCATGGGCCGGAGCCAGGCCGTGGCCGAGCCCCCCCCCGCCAAGCTTTCCGCCCGCCGCGCTCGCTACGAGGGCCTGATTGAACTCATTGCCGGCCAGGAGAAAATTAACCCCGAACTCCTCCACGCCGTGGTGCGCACCGAATCGGCCTACGATCACACCGCCGTATCCCCCGCCGGTGCCACTGGCCTCATGCAGCTCATGCCTGGTACGGCGGCGCGCTACAAGGTAGAGAATATCCAGAACCCTACCGATAACTTGCGCGGCGGTGCCAGGTATCTGCGTGATTTGCTTGACATGTTCGGCAATGACCTGCGCCTGGCACTGGCGGCCTACAATGCCGGCGAAAATGCCGTGGCGCGCCATGGCAACCAGATCCCCCCCTATCCCGAGACCCAGCGTTATGTGCGCAAGGTACTCCAGTACCTCTGGGCCGAGCGCACCTCCGCCAGCAAGGGCTAGTCACTGCAACCGGTTTGCCACCTCCGGCCTCGATACTTACCTGGGCCTGACCGAGCCCAGGCCCGGGCTTCCGCGTTTGTTAATCCTCCCCGATCACCCTCTCGTCCCTGGGCGTGGACAGCAGCCTTTCCGCCTCGCCCATGCTCTTGGCGAAGATCATGCGATAGGCCGTGTTCTGGTCCAGGGGCTGCCCCTGGCGCAGTCGGCGCACCAAGTCTTTGGCTTCCTTGTAGACGTCCAGGGTTTCGATATGTGACAATAACAGTGGGGTTTCCGTCTTCTTGTAGATGAAGTAGGGCATGGGGGGCTCCGAGTGCCGCAATGGATGGCTGCGATTCTAGCCCATGGGCCACGTATCGTCAGCCTGCCCTTGACCTTGAGTCGGAAATGGCGCCCTTGGAAGTGCCCTGGATCACGATGAGCACGGGCAGGGCTTGGGCTAGTTTCCCCCTCTGTGGTAACTTGGACCAACTGCGCCCATCCCCGGACCCTAGCCCGGTGGAGAGGCCGAGTTAACGGCGGCTCCTACCGTCAAGGGTTTCCAATAACAAGTTCCCGGGTCAGTTCGGGCATGGGTCCGAAGCGCGGCGCGGGGCGACCAGAAGAGGTAGAAAATGATCAAACCAGTCGGTTCCGACGAACTCACACCCCTGTTTGTGTATGACCCGGACCAGCACCACCAGTTAATGCACGAGGCCGAGTCCTTGCCATCGGTGGTCATCAGTTCCCAGGCCGCCGGCAACGCGGTCATGATGGGTGGCGGTTATTTCACCCCCCTCAAGGGCTTCATGAATGTCGCCGATGCCATGGGCACCTGCGAGAAGATGCGTCTAACCGACGGCTCCTTCTTCCCCGTGCCGGTGATGTGCCTGCTGGAGGACGTTTCGGGCATTCGTGGCGCGGGCCGCGTCTCCCTGCGCGACCCCAACATGGAAGGCAACCCGGTCCTGGCGATCATGGATGTGGAGGCCATCGAGGAAGTCAGCGACGAGCAGATGGCCTTCATGACCGAGAAGGTCTATCGCACCACGGATAGCGAGCACCCCGGCGTCGCCACCTTCAACAGCCAGGGCCGTTTCGCCGTCTCTGGGTCCATCACGGTCCTGCACTTTTCATACTTCCAAGACGACTTTCCGGATACCTTCCGCACGGCGGTGGAGATTCGCAACGACATTGCCGAGCGTGGCTGGAAGCGCGTTGTCGCCTTCCAGACCCGCAACCCCATGCACTTGGCCCACGAGGAACTTTGCCACATGGCCATGGATCGGCTCGACTGCGACGGCCTGGTCATCCACATGCTGCTGGGCAAGCTTAAGCCGGGCGACATCCCAGCCCCGGTGCGCGACGCCGCCATCCGCAAGATGGTGGAACTCTACTTCAAGCCCAATAGTGCCATGGTCACCGGCTACGGCTTTGACATGCTTTACGCCGGCCCTCGCGAGGCCGTTTTGCATGCCTATTTCCGCCAGAACATGGGCGCCACCCATTTCATCATTGGCCGCGACCATGCTGGCGTTGGCGACTACTATGGCGCCTTCGACGCTCAGACCATCTTTGACGAAGAGGTGCCACCGGGTGCCCTGGACATCGAGATCTTCAAGGCCGACCATACCGCCTGGTCTAAGAAGCTGGGTCGGGTGGTCATGATGCGCGAGGCCCCGGACCATACCAAGGAGGACTTCGTGCTCCTGTCCGGCACCAAGGTGCGGGAACTCCTCGGCAGTGGCATTGCCCCCCCCAAGGAGTTCTCTCGTCCCGAGGTGGCCCAGATCCTCATGGACTATTACCAGTCCCTGAAGTGATCCGAGGCGGTTAGTAGGGAACCCCAGCCTAGGGATTCGAGGCTAGAACAGACCCGCGTCCCGCAAGGGGCGTGGGTTTGTTAGTCCGCATTTTTCGTGCGCATTGGACGAGGCGAGGCACAAACTCCAAATCTTCCCTAGCTAATCGAGGAGTAGGGATAGCTCCGCTACCCAGACTGGCCAGGTTTTCCTTTCTCTTCCCTCGCCCCGTGCCAGACCCTTGGCGAGTCCGAATTGGCGGCCCGGCATTCGATGGTGAGGTCGAATCTGGACTGGGCGGGGAAGGTCTGGGAGGTGACCCAGATCTGGGTGAAATCCCGGCTGATCTGGGGCAGGACAGCGAGGGAGCTGGCGGTGCGGTCCTCGTCGAAGAAGGCAAAGGGCTCGTCAAGGAAGAGCATCTGCGGCCCCTGGATAACGGAGTTCACCAGCTTCTGGGACAGGGCCAGGCGCACGGCGAGCATGATCTGGCGCTGGGTGCCGCTGGAGATCTCGTCCAGGTCCATGAAGTTGCGCTTCTCGTTGGAGAAGGCCTTGACCTTGAGATTCTCGTCGATCTGAAGGTGCTCGTAGCGGCCCTTGGTGAAGCGCGGTAGCGAGTCGGCGGCCAGGTTGCGGATCTCGGTGTTGAAACGCTGGGAGATGTAGTGGATGGCCCCGCCGAGGAGATCGATGGCCAGCTCCCGTACCCGTATACGATGGGCCAGTGCGTCGATCCGTGCCTGGAGGGCGGCCAGGATACCCAGGAGGTCCTGGTAACGGCGCTGGCGCTCCCGTTCGCGCTCGATCAGGCCCAGGGCACGGGCGATGGCCCCGGTCTGCTCCCGCAGCGACTCGTGCAGGCGCTCGATCTCGCCAGCAGCCTCGCCGGCGATGGCGGCGAGGCTTTGGACCAGGCCCTTGGTCAGGTCCTGGCATCTGGCCTCCATCTCCAGCCGTGCGGTGGGATCCAACAAGGGCCTGCCAGGACCGACCTCCAGGGCCTCGGCCTGGCGGACGAGATCGGCATGTCGCAGCCCTTTTAGGCGCCCCATGGCATCCGCTAGGGGCAGGGCCTCCAGCCCGTCCAGCCGATCATGGTCCTCGCTGGCGGCGGACCAGGCGTCGCGCAGGCGCTGGCTCTCCTGGCGCAGCCACTTCAGTTTAGTACCAGACCGGGCGGCAAGGACCAGAACCAGCAGGCCAGCGCTGGCCATCACCGCGGCTGCAAGGGTGAGCCAAGGCCCTGGCGCCAAGGCCATGCCCAGGTCCTGGAGCCAGGTCACGAGGGTCCGAGCCGGGGGCAGGTCGGAAAAATGAGTCAGCAGGATCCAGAGCCCCTCGGCCAGGACAGCAAGGAACAAGAGTGGGAGACTAATCAGGAGCAACCGGTTGCGACGAATACTGTCGATCTCCTCCCGCTGATCCATTGCCTCCACCTGTTCGGCGAAGGGGGGCATGAGCATGGGGTTCCCGGTCTCCAGCGCCGGCGGTGACTGCTCCAGCCCTAGCCGGGAGGAGAGGGCCTGACGGAGGGCCGCTCCCTGCGCGAATAGCCCTTCGAGGGCCACCAGCCGTTGGCGCAGGTCGGCGGCGAATGCGGCCAGGGTCCCGCTGGGTTCTGCCGTGCGCGGGTCTTGGCCGGGACCGGGCTCCAGGTCGGCGATTAGGGAATCGAGGCGGGCGGCGTTGGCGCGTCTTTCCCTAAGGGAGGCATTGGCCGAAAGGGAAAGCCAGCCCTGGCTCCAGTCTCGAACCGTATCCAGGGTGCTCGTCGTCTTGACGCGGAGGTCCTTGATCCGGCTCAGGTCCTCCCGGTCAGCCTCCAAGGCCATCTCGCGGAAGACCTGTTCTCGCTCCAGGTCGTCAAGCAGGGCGGGGTCGAAAGATAGGGCCTCGATCTGGCTTGAAATCTCGGCCTTTTGGATCTCAGCTTCGTCGACCTTGGGGTAGTCGGCGGC
>JBFZDM010000227.1:0-4828 GCA_041307365.1 Chromatiaceae bacterium
GCCCTGACCTTCACCCGTATCTACTCCGGGCGCATCAAGAAGGGCGACTCGGTGCTCAACACCTTCACTGGCAAGACCGAGCGTATCGGCCGTATCGTCGAGATGCACGCCGATTCCCGCGCGGAACTGGATTCCGCCCAGGCCGGCGACATCGTCGCCCTGCTTGGCATGAAGGGCACCCAGACCGGCCACACCCTCTGCGACCCCAAGCACCCGGCCACCCTGGAGCCCATGGTCTTCCCGGATCCGGTCATCTCCATCGCCATCGCCCCGCGCGATAAGGGCGGCTCCGAGAAGCTGGGCGTTGCCCTCAATAAGATGATCCAGGAGGACCCCTCCTTCCGCGTCGAGACCGACCCCGAGAGCGGCGAGACCATCATCAAGGGAATGGGCGAGCTGCATCTGGACATCAAGGTGGACATCCTCAAGCGCACCCATGGCATTGAGGTCGAGGTCGGCAAGCCCCAGGTGGCCTACCGCGAGACCCTCACCCGGCGGGTGGAGGATAGCTACACCCACAAGAAGCAGACTGGCGGCTCGGGCCAGTTCGCCCGCATCGAATACACCGTGGAGCCCGGCGAGTCGGGAAGCGGCTACCAGTTCGAATCGGCGGTCACCGGCGGCACCGTGCCCCGCGAGTTCTGGCCCGCCGTGGACAAGGGTTTCAGGGACAGCATGAAGGAAGGCGTCCTGGCCGGCTTCCCCCTGCTTGATGTAAAGGTAACCCTTATCGATGGCAGCTATCATCCTGTGGACTCCTCCGCCATCGCCTACGAGATCGCCGCCAGGGCCGGCTACCGCCAGTCAGTGCCCAAGGCAGGACCTCAGTTGATGGAGCCCATCATGAAGGTGGATGTCTTTACGCCGGATGATCATGTCGGCGACGTGATTGGTGATCTCAACCGCAGGCGCGGTATGATCAAGGCCCAGGAGTCGGGGCCCAACGGCGTGCGCGTCAAGGCTGATGCCCCCCTGAGCGAAATGTTTGGCTATATCGGCGATCTGCGCACCATGACCTCGGGACGTGGTCTGTTTTCCATGGAATTCTCCCATTATCTGCCCTGCCCCAAGACAGTGGCCGAGGCGGTGATCAAGGAGGTCCAGGAGCGCAAGAAGGGCTGATCGTCCAGCCCCCATTCCACTGGGTGCCCGCTGGCCTTGGCGGCGGGCGTGACTAAGCTCCCGATGGCGCGGGCCCGGATGACCGGGTCCGCCGCAGTCCGCAAACAAGAGAGAGAGGCGACATGCTTTCCGAGCACCATGACATCGATCACGAATTCCCGGAATACCATCAAAAACTCGAGGCCCTGTGCGCCATCGACGCCGATTTCACTGAACTGGTGCGGACCCACGATGGCCTCGACGACGAGATCCGCGACCTTGAGGAACGTGGCATGCCCATCGCCGACGAACTCATCGAAGCGATGAAATTCCGCCGCGCGGAACTCAAGGATCAAATCTACGCCCTGCTGCGCAAGGCCTGATGTCGACCCAGGGTCCCCGTGCCCCAGCGTGGGGACCCAGCAGATGCTCCTTAGCGCATGTCCGGCCACGGGCATGAACCCCCTGCCTGTCCTCGCCGTTTTCACTGGGGCCGGCCTCGGCGCCCTGTTGCGCTGGTTCCTGGGCACCCGGCTCAACCCCCTCGTTCCCACCTTGCCCCTTGGCACCCTGGCGGCCAATTTGATTGGGGGTTTGTTGATTGGCCTGGCCCTGGCCTGGTTCAGCCGTCATCCTGGCCTGGCGCCTGAACTGCGACTGCTGGTGGTGACCGGCTTTCTCGGCGGCCTGACCACCTTCTCCACCTTCTCCGCCGAGGTGACGACCCTGCTGCTGCGTGGCGAATACCTATGGGGCCTGGGCGCCGCCGCCGCCCACCTCCTCGGCTCCCTGGCCCTGACGGCGATGGGCCTGGGCTTGGCCCATCTCATCCTGACGCGGAGCTGAGATGACCGGCTGCTACCTGAAGTTCTACGTGACGGAGAAACTGCGCCACCGCCATGTCCTGGCCTACGAATGGCTATTGAAGGAGGGGCGCGCCTTTGGTCTTCATGGCGGTTCCGCTTTTCGCGCCCTGGCGGGCTTTGGGCGCCATGGCCAACTGCATGAGGATCATTTCTTCGAGTTGGCGGGGGAACTGCCGGTGGAGGTGGGTTTCGTCACCTCGCGGGATGAGGCGGACCGCTTCCTCGCCCATATCGCCGCCGAGGGACTTGATCTCTTCTATCTGCGGGTGCCGGTGGAGGCGGGGTTCACCGGCGCCGGTGGCGACTGAAGGCCGGCCCATATCGCCGTGTACTCGCTCGATCCTGTCGGATGGCGCCGCCATGGCCTCCTAGATCATCCAATGTTCAGAAACTCGTCAAGGATACTGGCAGAGGATGTCCCGAAGCGGTATCCTGCCACGCTGAAATTCAACCCTGCGCGCGCTTGTCTCGCGCAGGTAGGAATGGGGTGGGCGGGAATGCCCTAACCTTTTCGACCTAGGCGGGTTGAAGATGGAGCAAGGCAAAATTCTCGTATTTGCCTTGGGGCTTGATGTATTGCCGGGATGGCGATTTTTCAAGATGTCCGAAAAAAACGGCAACGGCAGAGGCGCGGCACTCGCTCACCGCTCGGTTGTTCGCCACATCCATTCCGCTAGACGGAGGAAAGTCCATGACGGAAGTCGTCGCAACCAACGGGACCATACTGGTGGTCGGTGGTGGCATCAGCGGTATGACCGCCGCCCTCGAGGCCGCCGAGACCGGAAAACAGGTTGTGCTCGTTGAAAAGCGTCCCTATCTGGGCGGCCGTGTCTCCCAGCTCTACAAGTATTTCCCGAAGCTCTGCTTCCCCACCTGTGGCCTGGAAATCAACCAGCGTCGCGCCAAGATGAATCCCAACCTCCGCGTCCTCACCATGGCGGAAGTGACGGGCATCAAGGGCGAGAAGGGTAATTACACCGCCACCGTCAAAATTTCCCCGCGCTACGTCAACGGCAACTGCACCGCCTGCGGCGACTGCGAGAAGGCGGTCTCGGCTGAGTTCGACGACGAGTACAACTATGGTCTCGGTAAGCGCAAGGGGGCCTATCTGCCTTATCGCATGGCCCATCCGGCCCAGTACGTCATCGATCCCCGCCTGATCGGCACCGAGGACGCCACCAAGGCCCAGAATGCCTGTAAATACGGCGCCATTGACCTGGAGATGCGGGCAGAGACCATCGACTTCCCCTGTGGGGCCGTTATCTGGGCCACCGGCTGGCAGCCCTACGACGCCGCCAAGATTCAGCCCTATGGCTATGACCGCTTCCCTAACGTCATTACCTCGGTCGAGTTCGAGCGCCTTGCCGATCCCGCGGGGCCGACCGGCGGCAAGCTGGTCCGTCCCTCCGACGGCAAGGAGGCGAAGAAGGTTGCCTTCATTCAGTGCGCCGGCTCCCGCGATCGCAACCATCTGCTGCACTGCTCACGCATTTGCTGCATGGCCACTCTCAAGCAATGCACCTATGTGGCGGAAGCCTGGGGCGCGGACGCGGACGTGAGCGTCTATTACATCGACATTCGCGCCATCGACCGCTTCGAGGATTTCTACGCCAAGGTGCGTGGTATCGAGCAGGTCAAGTTCATCAAGTCCAAGCCCGCCTCCATCGTGGCGGACAAGGACGGCAACCCGGTGATCCACGGGGTCGATACGGAAGGCTACAAGCGCTTTGCTGATACCCATGATCTGGTTGTTTTGGCCGTGGGCATGGAGCCTTCCGTGGACCAGGCCAGCTTCCCCGTCGATATCGTCCTCAACCGCGAGGGTTTCATCGAGGCCGATCCGGTCAACGGCGGCGTCTTCGCCGCCGGTTGCGCCTCGGATGCCCTCGACGTGAACCGTGCGGTCCAGCATGCCACCGGCGCGGCCTTGCGCGCCATCCAGGTCGTCAACGGCGCCGCCGGAGTGGAGGGTTAATCAGATGGCAGCAGACAAGAAATTCGCCGGCTACCTGTGCACCGGTTGCGGCATCGGCGATCGCCTCGATGCCAAGCAACTGACCATGGTCGCCACCCGCGAGGGCAAGATGGCCTCCTGCAAGGAGCACCCCATGCTCTGCTCCGCCGAGGGCGTCAAGCTGATCCGCGACGACATCGCCGCTGGCAACGCCACCCACATCATGATCGCCGCCTGCTCGCGCCGCGCCAAGATGGAGGCCTTCAACTTCACCGACGTCGCCATGTCCCGCGCCAACCTGCGCGAGGGCGTCATCTGGATGCGCCCGGACTCCAGCGAGAACCAGGAAACCACCCAGGAGATGGCGGACGACTATGTGCGCATGGCTTGCGCCGAGGTCCGCTTCATGACCGTGCCTGGCGGCTCCGGCGAGCAGAGCCTGAACCGGTCCCTGCTGGTGGTCGGTAACGGTGTCACCGCCATGACCTCCGCCCTGGAGGCCGCCAAGGCCGGCTACGGCGTTCACCTGGTTTGCGACGAGGGTGAACTGGGCGGTGTTTATAAAGACCTTTATAAGCGCGTCCCCTTCCGCGCCGCCCCTCTGGGCGTCTCCAACGCGCGCACCGCCCCCCTGCCCCAGCCGGAGGACCCGGGTGTCGCGGAGATGATCGCCGAGGTTCGGGCCAACCCGCGCATCAGCGTCCACCTCAATGCCAAGGTTACCAAAACATCCGGTGCCCCCGGCCGTTTCTCCGCCGACATCAGCATCGAGTCCGGTGGCACGGTCACCGAGAACATCGGCGCCATCGTTCAGGCCACGGACTACAAGCCCTACGATGCTAACCAGCTCCCCGAGTTCGCCTACGGCAAGAACCCGGATGTGGTCACCGGCTTCGAGCTGGAGAAG
>JBFZDM010000241.1:0-7768 GCA_041307365.1 Chromatiaceae bacterium
TGGCGCCGGCTTCATGGCGAAATTGATCTTGATCGGCGGCTCAGCGCCCCGGGCCCGAGGGAAGGGACCAGCCGGCGGCCACCCCAGGCGGGGGGTCGGCCAGGACGCGCTCGCCGGGACGCAAACCGCTTAGCACATGCACCATGCCGTCCGGCTGTTGCTCGCCCAGGCGCACCAGGCGCAGGCGGGGGTGGCCCTGATCGTCTATGACATAGACCCCCGGCAGGCTGCCATTGTAACGAACCGCGGAAAAGGGGATGACGGGATTGCCACTCGCCGGGGCGATGAAGTCCGGCACCAGGACGCGGACATACATGCCGGGCTCGGACACCCCCTGGGGCAGGTCCAGCTTGACCTTGATGGTATGCCGCTGGGCATCGGCCACGGGGAAGATCTGAGCCACGCGCACTGGCACCCGCTCGTGAGCGACATCCAGGTCGGCATGGATCATCATGCCCTCGCGCAGGCCGGGGCGGAGACGGGAGGGGACGTCGATCTCGACCTGGAGGTATTCCACGTCCGCATAGGTCAGCATGGGCTGACCCGGCTGCAGGGTATCGCCGATCTCCACGAACTTCTTGATGATGACGCCATCGAAGGGGGCAATGCTGCGGGCATCGCGCAACTTGGCGTCCAGGGCCTGCAATTCCGCCTGTGAAGCCATGAGGGTGCTGCGCGCCTGCTCGACCTGGGTTCCGGAGGCGTAGAGGTCCGCCGTGATTTCCGCCCCCTCGGAGCGCTGGCCCATGAAATCCTCCATGGGCCGGGTGAACATCTGATCGAAGAGATTGGGAACGGCCATGCCCCCGGGAGGGGTGCGGGAGCGCGGCGAGTAGATCTCGCGGCTGTACTGCATGCCCGCGTTGCGCAACTGGGAATCGGCGGCGGCCAGTTTGGCCAGGATGGCGCGACGATTGGCCAGGAGTTCCTGGTCGTCGATGGCGGCCAGGAGATCACCCTTTTTGAATTTGTCACCCTCGATACCGGCCAGATAATTGATCCGGCCCGGCAACTGGGCGGAGAGGGTGACCTCCTTGTAAGGGATGACGGTGCCGCCGATCGACAAGGTGGGCGCGCCCTCCGTCTGCCTGACGACGAACTCCCCGGCTGCCGGCTGGGCCGCAAGGGGGCCGATTGCCACCAGGGAGGCCACCGCCATCCAGGTTGCCGCGCACAGTCCCCGTATCTTTGGTTTACCCATAAATTTAGCCATCCGCAATTCTACCTGTGTCACTGGTCCAGCAAGTGATGTAGCCCCCCTCTTGGCCAGGGCTGACTTTAGTGTCCACCCCCATTCCTTGCCGCCTGGCCCGCCCGGCCTTGCCATGAGACCCAGGACGAGTAGTATTTGTACTGGTTGGGGCGGTTGCCGCCGATGGATCATTATGCCGCAAATTTTCGGAGGCTTCAATACCCCATCGTGATTATTACTGATAAATCAGAAGCCTAATGGGATGCTCGCGGCACCCTGCCCGCGCCATGGGTCTTGCCAGGATTGGCGCGGGGCGCCAGAAAGGGTTTAACATCCCCAACATTCCCACCCGAGAGAAAAGTGCCAATGAACCCCGCCACGGATGCCGTCGCTCAGCGACTCAAAAACCTCGAATCCCACCTGGCCCAGGAAAACCCCATCCTCCTGAGCACGGTTCAGAGCTTCCGCGCCCTGGACAAAGTGGCGCAGTCCATGGGCCTGATGGCCCCGGACGAATCCTTCGCCACCCAGATTCCCTGGTGGCCCCTGATCTCGGTGCTGGGCACCTTCTCGGCGGGTAAATCGACCTTCATCAACCATTTCCTCGGGTTCAAGATTCAACGTAGCGGCAACCAGGCCGTGGACGACCGCTTCACCGTCATCTGCTATAGCCGCGAGGCAACCCCCCATGCCCTGCCGGGCATAGCCCTGGATTCGGATCCCCGCTTCCCCCTTTATCACATATCCAAGGACATAGATCTGGCGGCCGCCGGGGAAGGCAAGCGCATCGATACCTATCTCCAGCTCAAGACCTGCCCCAGCGAGGCCTTGCGGGGCAAGATCCTGATCGACTCCCCCGGCTTCGATGCCGATGCCCAGCGCACCGCGACCCTGCGCATCACCAACCACATCATTGACCTATCCGACCTGGTGCTGGTCTTCTTCGACGCCCGCCACCCGGAGCCGGGGGCCATGCGCGATACCCTCAAGCACCTGGTCGCCGAAACCATCAGCCGGCCGGACGCGGGCAAGTTCCTTTACATCCTCAATCAACTGGATACCACGGCGCGGGAAGACAATCCCGAGGACGTGGTGGCCGCCTGGCAGCGCGCCTTGGGCGAGGAGGGCCTGACCGCCGGCCGCTTCTACACCATCTACAACCCCGACGCCGCCGTTCCCATCGAGGACGAGGGCAAACGCAAGCGCTTCGAGTCCAAGCGCGACATGGACCTGGGCGAGATCCACGGCCGCATGCGGGAGGTGGAGATCGAGCGCGCCTACCGCATCGTCGGCGCCTTGGACAAGAGCGCCAAGGACATCGCCGAAAAGGCGGTACCCTTCCTCACCCAGGCTATCCACCGCTGGCGGCTGCGCACCCTGTGGGGCGACGTCATCGGCCTCGGCGCCCTGGCCATCCTCTCCCTGACCGGCAGCGTTTACCTTGGCTTCTGGAGCGAGCCCTCGGCCCAGCCGGGCTGGGTTTCGACCTTGATCGGCTTGTCCCTGGACCTGGTGCTCCTGGCGGTGCTCGGGGCGATCGCCACCGGAGTTCATTTCGGCATCCGCAAATTGGCCGCCCTCAGCTTGGTCAGGTCACTGCGCCGGGAAGCGGAGCAATTGGGTTTCCGGGGTAGCCTCATGGCCGCCTTCCAGCGCAACATCGTGCCTTGGCGTAGCATTTTTGCCCGCAACCCAGTGGGCTGGAGCGGGAGTACCAAGCGCCGCCTGGCCAAGGTGCGCGAGGACGCCAACTCGTATGTGCAGACTCTCAACGACCGCTTCACCAACCCCTCGGGCGAGGGCCTGACGGCGCCCGCCGCCCCCGAGGCCGAGCGGCACTAAGACCCGGCACCCGGCGCCGCGGCGCCGGCACGGAGACCACGCCATGTCCGACCCCCAAGCCATCGCCATCCCGGCCGTCCAGGTGCCCAAGCACCCGGCATGGCCCCTCTTGTCCGGCGAGGAGAAGGCGGACCTCAAGGGGCGCATCAAGAGACTCCTCGCGGAGCAAGACGCGGTCCTGGTGGCCCACTACTATACCGACGGCGACCTGCAGGATTTGGCGGAAGAGACCGGTGGCCATGTCGCCGATTCCCTGGAGATGGCGCGCTTCGGCAGCGAGAGCCCGGCCAGCACCCTGGTGGTCTGCGGCGTGCGCTTCATGGGCGAGACGGCCAAGATCCTCAATCCGGAAAAGCGCGTCCTCATGCCCGACCTGGCGGCCACCTGCTCCCTGGACGAGGGCTGTCCGGCGGACCTCTTCGGGGCCTTTTGCGACCAGCACCCGGACCATGTCGTGGTTGTCTATGCCAACACCTCGGCGGCGGTAAAGGCCAGGTCCGACTGGGTGGTGACCTCCAGCATAGCCCTGCCGGTGGTCGAGCACCTGCATGCCCTGGGGCAGATGATCCTCTGGGCGCCGGACAAGCACCTGGGCCACTATGTGGAACGGGTCACGGGAGCGGCAATGCTGCTGTGGCCCGGGGCCTGCGTGGTCCATGAGGAATTCAAGGGCTTCGCCCTCGACCGGGTGCGGCGCCTGCACCCGGACGCCGCCGTCCTGGTCCACCCCGAATCGCCGGACGATGTGGTGGATCAGGCCGATGTCGTCGGCTCCACCACTCAGTTGATCAAGGCCGTGCTGGAGATGCCGAACCGGGAGTTCATCGTCGCCACCGACGAAGGTATCTTCTGGAAGATGCACCAGCTCGCGCCGGATAAGAAACTGATCGCCGCCCCCACCGCCGGCGTCGGCGCCACCTGCGAGAGTTGCGCCCACTGCCCCTGGATGGCCATGAACGCCTTGCAAAATCTGGAACAGGCCCTCCTCAAGGGGGCCCCGGAGGTGCGGATCGACCCCGCCATCCGGGTCCGCGCCCGGTTGCCGATCCAGCGGATGCTCGATTTCGCCCGGGAACGCGGCATCGGGGGTCGCAAGGCCGGAGGTTAGCCTTGGGGAAAGGCAAGCCCGTACCGCCGCGCCCAGGATCCAAGGCGCGGGGTAAATGCCCAGCCGGGAACCCCAGGGCGGAAGCGCTGCCCGCGGGGCGAACGAGGATCCGGGCCACCCGGGTGTTGGCTAGCGTGGGTTTTTTCAATGCCAACGCCGCGAATTCTTGGCAAAGGCTCGGGGATACCTTAAGATCGGGTCAAAATAATGAAGAAGCCTCGGCCACCCTTGCGCCGGGCTCTGGGTTCCGGTCCCGCCGGGCCACCCAAGTCACAGCCACTATCCAGAGAGGATTTCCATGACCAAGCCCGAAGGCGCCTCCCGCACAAAAATTGTCATCGTCTCCGCTCTCATTTTCGTGGCGGGCATCGTCTTCGCCGGTCTCTTCAACCTAGGGCTGGCTTACACCAATACGACGGAATTCTGCACCTCCTGCCACACCATGAAGATACCCCTGGGGGAACTCCAGCAGACGCCCCACTGGCAAAGTGCCTCCGGCGTCCACGCCGGCTGCGCCGACTGCCATGTACCCGAGCCCTTTTTCCCCAAGATGGTCGCCAAGGTCATCGCCGCCAAGGACGTCTATCACGAAATCATTGGCACTATCGATACCCCGGAGAAATACGAGGCCTATCGCTGGGACATGGCCAACCGGGTCTGGGCCAAAATGAAGGCGACCGACTCCCGGGAGTGCCGTTCCTGTCATGAGTACGCCCACATGGACCTGGCGGCCCAGGACCGCTCCGCCCGCGGCCGCCATAGCAACGCCCCCGACAAGGGCGAGACCTGCATCGACTGCCACAAGGGCGTTGCCCATACCCTGCCGGAAGAGCCGGAAGAGCCGGCAGAGCCGGATGAAGCCACGGCGGACACCCAGGCCGACATGGAAGCCGATACCCAAGCCAAATCCGAATGATCGCCGGATTAACCTACCGGAACCGATCGCCTCGAGGCGCCACCGACATGACAAACAGATACTTGACCGCCCTGCCCCTCATTCTGGCGCTCGTCGCGCCCCTTTCGGCCCTGGCCGGCGACACCACGGTGGGGAAGGAGATGCGAATGGCCGCCGCCGTTGGCAACACCGAGGAGGTGATGCGCCATCTCGACCAGGGCGTGCCCGTCGATAGCCCCAACGAACTGGGTAAGACGGCCCTCATGACGGCCGTGGAGGGCGACAATCTGGAGACGGTCGCCCTGCTCCTGGCGCGGGGCGCCAATGTCAACGCCCGCGCCGCGGGTAATTGCACCGCCCTCACCTTCGCCGCCGAGAACGGACACATCGGTATCACCGCCCTGCTCATCGAGCGGGGGGCCAACCTGCATGACCGCACCCGCGGCGGCTGGGACGCCCTCATGATCGCCGCTCGCTACGGCATCGCGGACATGGTGGAGCAGTTGCTCTACAAGGGCGCCGATCCCAAGGCCTCCGACAAGGATCGACGCACCGCCATGATGGACGCGGCGGCCCGCGGCCACGCCCCCGTGGTCAAGATGTTGATCGATGCCGGCGCCGACCTGGAGGCCAGGGACAAGGATGGCGCCACCGCCCTCATCCTCGCCGCCGGCGAGGGCCATACCGATTCCGTCGCCACCCTGCTCGCCAAGGGCGCCAACCCCAATGCCCGCGACAAGTTGGGGGGGACCGCCCTTATCTGGGCCGTTGGCGGTGGCCGCGCCGACGTGGCCGAATTGCTGCTGGCCGCCGGCGCCGATCCCAACCCGCAGGACAGCGATGGCGTCTCCGCCCTGATGGAGGCGGTCGCCACTGACCACAGCGAACTGATCGGTACCCTCTTGAGTTACGGCGCCGACCCGGCGCTGAAGGATGCCAGGGGGCGCACGGCGATGGATCTCGCCCGGCAGAAGGGCAAGGAAGACGCCATAGCCCTGCTGGCGCAACCTTGAATGTGAAGGAGGCTGGCGTATGATTCGCCTACCGGCCGCCTACAAACCTATGCAGGGGAGTGCCCTGGGGCGCTTCGCGCATGACGGAGGACCGGCTCTCCGTGTTACCCGAGAAAACCTGTAAGTCCAAAGGAGAAACCATGGCCACAAAATTTATGAAGATGGCCTTGCTCGCGAGCGCCGTCTCCCTCGGTCTCGCGACCAGCGCTATTGCCAAAGAAGAAGCCAAACCCGCCCCGGCCGCGGCTCCCGCCCCGGCCGCCGCCCCCGTTGAACTGATCTCCGGCGCCAGCGCCCGCATGCTGGCCGAGACCTGCGCCGGCTGTCATGGCACCGATGGCGCCAGCGTGGGTCCCGCCACGCCCACCCTCGCCGGTCTCCATGGCGAATACTTCGTCGAAGTCATGAAGGGCTATAGGGATGGCAAGACCTACGGCACCATCATGAACCGCATCGCCAAGGGCTACTCGGATGAGGAAATCAGCCAAATGGCCAGTTTCTTCACCGCCAAGACATTTGTTCCCGCCAAGCAGGCATTTGACCAGAAGCTGGCCGGCGCGGGCGCTAAGCACCATGACAAGTACTGCGAAAAATGCCACGCCGAGGGCGGCAAGATCCTCGCCGACGAGGAGTACTACATCCTGGCGGGACAGTGGACGCCCTACGTCAAGTACACCCTGCTCGACTTCAAGGAGGGCCGTCGCGAGATGCCCAAGAAGATGAAGGAGAAGTTCGACGCCATGGTCAAGAAGGAAGGCGACAAGGGTCTTGATGCCCTCCTCGCCTACTATGCCAGCCAGCAATAAGGACCGGGGAGGTTACACAGAATGAAAATGAATCGTCGCGATTTCGTCAAGGCCACCGGCACGGCCGCCGTCGTTGCCTTGGTCGGCGCACCTCATCTCGCCCTTGCCAACGCCAAGAAGGTGGTGGTGGTGGGTGGCGGTACCGCTGGCACCACCGCCGCCAAGTACCTCAAGCGCTTTGACCCATCCATCGACGTCACCATCGTCGAGCCGAACAAGACCTACTTTACCTGCTACTTCAGCAACGAGGTCATCGTCGGCGAGCGTGACATCAAGTCCATCGAAGTGGGCTACGACGACATCAAGAAGCTGGGCATCAATGTCGTCTTCGACAGCGTCGAGGGCATCGATGGCGCCGCCAAGACCGTTAAGACCGCCGGTGGTCAGTCCCTGGCCTTCGACCGTTGCGTGGTCGCCCCCGGCATCGAGCTGATGTACGGCAAGATCGAGGGCTACTCCGAGGCCGCGGCCGAGGTCCTGCCCCATGCCTGGAAGGCCGGCCCCCAGACCAGCCTGCTGAAGAAACAGCTCGAGGCCATGCCGGACGGTGGCAAGGTCGTCATCGTTGCGCCGCCGAACCCCTTCCGTTGCCCCCCCGGACCCTACGAGCGCGCCAGCCTCATCGCCCACTACCTGAAAAACCACAAGCCCAAGTCCAAGGTCATCATCTTGGATGCCAAGCAAAAGTTCTCCAAGCAGGCCCTCTTTGTCCAGGGCTGGGAGAAGTTTTACGGTTATGGCACCGACAAGGCCCTCATCGAATGGCGTCCAGGCCCGGATGGCGCCGTTTCCGCCGTGGACGTGGACACCAAGACCCTGACCTTTGGCGAGGTCGGCGATGAGATGCAGGGGGACGTCATCAACGTCATCCCGCCCCAGCGCGCCGGCAAGATCGCCCAAGTTTCTGGTCTG
>JBFZDM010000253.1:0-7736 GCA_041307365.1 Chromatiaceae bacterium
CTGCTCGGCCTTTCGAGGCGGGGCTAGGGAACGGTTCAAAAACAAGTGGCACAAGGCTGGCCCGAAGTCGGGTTACGCGGCGCTAACCCGACCTAGGGTTCCTTGAGGGAGAAAACTCTGCGCAAATGAGTCAAGTTTTGTGGATAACTTTGGGACTTGGGCGACACGACTCGTCGGTCTGAGGCTGAGCCTCGCTAGAGATGGGCCAGGCAATGGGCAATGGCCTGACGGGTGTTTTCGGTGAGTGGCGGGCCAGCCTTGGGCTTGAGCAGTAAATGCGTGAAGGCCAGGTGGTTGAGACGATATTAAATGGGCTTGAAGAGGGTCTTGATGTCGCCGTAATCCACCAGTCCGGCAACTCCGCCGCCAGACTCAGATGACCTTGGAGAAGCCAACCACGGTGCCAGGGCCTTGGCGATAGGCATCGAAGGCCATGCAGATATTGCGGATCAAGAGCCGGCCCCTGGGCAGGACGCGGATGCCGTTGCTATCTATTTCCAACAGGCCGTCCTCCGCCATGGGCTTGAGGCGGGGCAGGGCATCGGTGAAATAGGCGCCGAAGGCAATACCCCACTTGTGCTCCAGTTCACCAAAGTCCAAGGCGAAGTTGCAGATGAGTCCGGTGATGGCGTCGCGGCGGATCTCGTCATCGCGGCTCAACTCGATGCCACGGAAGACCGGCAGGTGGCTGGCGTCGATGGCGGCATAATACTCCACCAGTTCGCGCCGGTTCTGGGCATAGGTGTTGTCGATTTTGCCGATGGAGGTGACACCAATGCCGACGAGGTCGCAATCGGCGTGGGTCGAGTAACCCTGGAAGTTGCGGTAGAGGCTGCCATTGCGCTGGGCCAGGGCCAGTTCGTCGTCCGGGCGGGCGAAATGGTCCATGCCGATATAGACATAGCCCGCCGCCCCGAGCCGTTCTCCGGTGGCGCGCAATATATCCAGCTTGGTCTGGGGCGGCGGCAACTGGGCGGCGTCGATGCGTCGCTGAGGCTTGAACCGCTGAGGCAGATGGGCATAGTTGAAGACCGAGATGCGGTCCGGGGCAAAGGCCAGGACGCGGTCCAGGGTCCGTTCAAAGCCAGCCACGCTCTGATGAGGTAGTCCGTAGATGAGGTCGATGCTGATGGAGCGGAAACCCTGGGCGCGGGCCGCCTCCAGCACCGCCAGGGTCTCCGCCTCGGTCTGGATGCGGTTGACCGCCTGCTGGACCAGGGGATCGAAATCCTGGACCCCCAGGCTCATGCGGTTGAAGCCGATCTGGCGCAGCAGGGCCACGGTCTCCGCATCGGCCTCGCGCGGGTCGATCTCAATGGAGAATTCGCCAGTCTCGTCATCCGCCAGGTCGAACCAGCGCCGGGTCTGGGCCATGAGTTCCCGCATCTGATCGCGGCTGATGAAGGTGGGGGTGCCGCCGCCCCAATGGAGCTGTTCCACCCGGCGCCCGTTGGCGAAGAGGGCGCGCTGCATCGCCAGTTCGCGATAGACACGGTCCAGATAGGGCTGGGCCAGGGTCCGGTCTTTGGTCGCCACCTTGTTGCAGGCGCAGTAAAAGCAGAGGGTGTCGCAGAAGGGGATGTGGAAGTAAAGGGACAGGGGCCGACCTGCCTGGTTGCTGCGTTCACAGGCGGCGCGATACTCGGCCTCGCCATAGCCCGCGTGGAACTCCACCGCCGTGGGATAGGAGGTATAGCGTGGGCCGCTCTGGTCGTGGCGGCGGATCAGGTCGAAATCGAACTCAATGCGTTGGTCGATGACCATACTAGCCCTCCCCGTCCAGGTCTATGCCCCGCCGATGTGTCTCGTTGATCTGTTTGAGCAGGTCATGGAAGGGGATCTGGTCGGCGAAACGGATCACCAGGTCCATGAAGGGCAGGTCTTCGCGACCGAAGAGATAGTCCCCATCAAGCATGGACTGGTAGAGGGCCTGTATGCCCTGTTGCAGGGGGTCGAGAAAGGCGGGAAAGCGGTTGATGTCATCCAGTTCAAACTCCAGGCAGTCCCGCAGGTCTCCGACCTCGAACTGGGCCTGGCGGACCCAGTCCACGTATTCATCGACTGTCCTGGCGCGTCTCAGGCTCATGGGGCCTCCCAATCACGTTCAAAAAGAGGTTGATATTCGACGAGTTGCGTCTGGTTGAAGAGGAAGACACCCTCGCCGCCACGTTCGAACTCGATCCAGAGGAAGGGTATCTCAGGGAAAAGACGCTCCAGGGTTTCGGCTGAATTACCCACCTCCACCACCAGGATGCCGCCCTCGTTAAGGTAGGATGGGGCCTGGCGAAGGATGCGCAAGACCAAGTCCAGGCCACTTTCGCCGCCGGCCAGGCCCAGGCTGGGCTCCCGTTGATATTCCGGGGGCAGGGCGGCCAACTCCTCCCGGGGGACGTAGGGCGGGTTGGCTACGATGACATCGTAGTGGCGACCCTCCAGCCCGTCGAAGAGATCCGACTCCAGGATCTGTACCCGCTCTGCCAGTCCGTGGGCCGCCACGTTGCGCGAGGCTACCGCCAGTGCCGCGGGGGAGATGTCCGCCAGATCCACCTCGGCGTCCAGAAGATAAAAGGCGGCGGCGATGCCGATGCAACCGCTACCAGTGCAAAGGTCCAGCACCCTCGCTACGGAAGTGGGTTCCACCCAGGGTTCGAAACCCGACTCCACCAACTCCGCCAGGGGCGAGCGTGGCACCAAAACCCGCTCATCCACATAAAATTCGAGGCCGGCGAACCAGGCCTTGTAGGTGAGATAGGCCGCTGGCTTACGTTCCAGGATGCGCCGTTCGAAAAGATTGACGATGGCTACGCGTTCGTCGTCGGTGAGGCGGCAGTCGCGGTAGCTGGCCGGTAGGTCCGGCGGCAGGTGCAAGGCCGCCAGCACTAGATGCGCCGCCTCGTCAAGGGCGTTGTCGGTGCCGTGGCCGAAGAAGAGACCCGCTGCGTTGAAGCGACTGGCGCCCCAGCGTATGTAATCCTGGAGGCTGATGAGGCCTTGGGGAGGACTTGCCATGGGTAGAGGGGATCAGGGGTGACAAGAGGGATGCGGAAAGGGCCGGGCCATCCGATCCGGGAGATGGGGTCACTCCCGGCCGGGACGGCCGGTACCTGGATCAGCGGCGCTTGCCGCCCTTGGCCTTGGCCGCCGGCTTCTCTTCCGCCTGCGCCTGCGCCTGCTTCTCCAGGCCCCGGGCGACCAGGTCGGAGAGGCTGATGCCATGGAGGAAGTTGTAGATCTCGTCGCTGAGGTGGTCCCATAGGGTGTGGGTCAGGCAGCGCTCGCCGTCGCGGCAATCCTCACGGCCACCGCAACGGGTGAACTCGACCCACTCATCCACGGCGCAGATGATGTCGGCGATGGAGATCTCGGTGGAGGGCTTGCCAAGATAGTAACCGCCGCCGGGTCCCCGGACGCCGCGCACCAGTTGCTTGCCACGCAGGGCGGCGAAGAGTTGCTCCAGATAGGACAGGGAGATGCCCTGGTTGATGGAAATATCGGCCAGGGTCACGGGACCCTTGCCCTCGTGCAAGGCCAGATCGAGCATGGCCGTGACCGCGTAACGGCCCTTGGTGGAAAGTCTCATGTCAGCCTACCTCCGCTGAAGATCAGAAAGTCAATTACCAGGAAAACTTATAAGTAAATAGCATACTCAAGGGATCAAAAACCCGTCAAGCATTTCCTCAAAATAGTTCAGGAACCGGGCCGTCAGGGAGGGTGGAGATGATCAGTCAGGACGTCAGGTCCCCGGTGGTCAGAAAGGCGTCGCCAGGGGTCTTGACCCGGGGCCAGGGGGGTGGGATCGAGATCTGGCGCGGCGGTCACGAAAGGTCGAATGTCATGGGAGACTAATCGGTGCTGGCGACCCTGGCCTTGTTGTACCCGCAGGACAGATCCTCATGGCTGGTATCAGGCTGGGGCTGGGGGAAATGATGGCCCAGACGGATGCAATGCGCCATCCATTTGGCAAGAAATAGGTTAGCCCGCCATTTGGCTTCCAGGGCCGGTGACCGGTAATGGTTGTGCAGGGGCAGGGCCGTCTGGCGCAGGTCGAGCACCTCGACCTGGCGGGCGTCATGGTAGGCCCGGAGCAGGGCATCCGGGTCCGCAAGGGGACACCTGTGCTCCTCGCCGTCGTCATGGGGAAAGAAGTGGGTCAGGCGCAGGAGGCTGGTGTAGCGCGACTGTTCCATGATCTCGAGATAAAGGGCCATGCCATCCAGGCCCAAGGAACGGGCGTCCCCGCGCCTGCCTGGCAGGCCAGGGGCCAGGCGCCGTAGCCGCCCATAGTTTTCCTCGCACAGGGCCATGAGGTCGCCCACCCGGGGCCGATCCGTCTGACGGAGGATGTCTGGCCAGAGATGGAATTCGGCCCTGGCCGGGGGTGGAACGTCGAGCTTCACCATGGCCTGGGCCAGATCCGCCGGGCTGCGGCCAGCCTTTGGCGGCTCCAGGCATCAATGGGCACGACCAAGGGCATCAGGCGGTGGCGGTCTTTTGCGCCTCGACCTGGCGGCGCACATCTACCATGTCCAGTTCGCCCGCCTTTTCCAGCAACTGGCGAAAGGAACCCTCTGGCATGGCGCCGGGTTGGGAGAAAATGATGACCTGTTCCCGGAAGATCATGAGGGTCGGAATGGAGCGGATCTGGAAATGGCCGGCGATTTCCCGCTCCTCCTCCGTGTTGACCTTGGCGAAGAGGATGTTGTCGTGATCTGCCGAGACTTTGTCATAAACGGGCGCGAAGGACCGGCAGGGCCCGCACCAGGGCGCCCAGAAATCGACGATCACGAAATCGTTGTCCTTGATCGTTTGTTCGAAATTATCTCGGGTGAGTTCCACTACGGCCATGGCCAACTACCTTGGGCTGCTAAAGAGGCGGGCATACTAACAGAAAGGCATTGGTGGCGCAGAGGTAGGATCAGGCTGTGCAGGATCAGGCTGGAGATGGCGCCGCCCCCGGCCTGGGCCGAGGGAACTCCTCAGCCTACCAACTCCTTGACCAGGGCATCGATTTGCGCCACTCGCCTTGCTGGGTCCGCCAGATCCCGGAAGAACCGGAGCTTGTCGCCGCCTTCGAGCCTGAACTCCCTGGGGCGGCTCTGCATCAACTGGATCAGGCGCAGGGGGTCGATCTTGGGTTGGTCGCCGAAAAGGATGCGCCCGCCCGTGGGGCCGGCCTCGATCTTGCGGATGCCCAGGGGCTGGACGGCAAGCTTCAGCTCTGTGATGGCGAAAAGGTTGCGCGCCGGCTCCGGTAGCAGGCCAAAGCGGTCGATCATCTCCACATGGAGTTCCCGCAGTTCCTCCACGTCGGCGGCGCTGGCGATGCGCTTGTACATGACGAGGCGACCATGCACGTCCGGCAGGTAGTCGGCCGGGAGCAGGGCGGGCAGGCCCAGGTCGATCTCGGCACCGTGATCCAGGGGCCGGTCCAACTCCACCGTCCGGCCGGCCTTGAGGGCCTCGACGGCACGCTCCAGCAGTTCCATGTAAAGGCTGAAGCCGATCTCATGGATCTGGCCGCTCTGCTCGTCGCCCAGGAGTTCGCCGGCGCCGCGGATCTCCAGGTCATGAGTGGCCAGGGTAAAGCCGGCCCCCAGTTCCTCCAGGGACTCGATGGCCTCCAGGCGCTTCTTGGCGTCGGCTGTCATTATCCCTGCCGGCGGGGTGATGAGATAGGCATAGGCGCGGTGATGGGAGCGCCCGACCCGGCCCCGCAACTGGTGGAGTTGGGCCAGGCCCAGCTTGTCGGCGCGATTCATCAGGATGGTGTTGGCGCTGGGGATATCGATGCCGCTCTCGATGATGGTGGTGCATACCAGCAGGTTGAAGCGCTGGTGGTAGAAGTCCCGCATCACCCGCTCCAGGTCCCGTTCGCGCATCTGACCATGGGCGACACGGACGCGGGCCTCCGGCACCAGGGCCTCCAGCTTCTGGGCCATGTTCTCGATGGTCTCGACCTCGTTGTGGAGGAAATAGACCTGACCGCCGCGTTTCAGCTCGCGCAGAACCGCCTCCTGGATCAGGGCATCGTTCCAGGGGGTGACGAAGGTCTTGATGGGGTGTCGCGCCACTGGCGGGGTGGCGATGATGGAGAGGTCGCGCAGGCCGGACATGGCCATGTTGAGGGTACGGGGGATGGGAGTGGCGGTGAGGGTCAGGATATCGACCTCGGCGCGCAGGGCCTTGAGGGCCTCCTTGTCCCGCACCCCGAAGCGGTGCTCCTCATCGACGACAACCAGGCCCAGATTCTTGAAGCGCACCGACTTCTGCAGCAGCCTGTGGGTGCCGACCAGGATATCGACCTTGCCAGTCGCCAGGCCGTCCAGGACCTCCTTCGACTCCTTGGCGGTGCGAAAGCGCGACAGGTTCTCCACCTTGACCGGCCAGTCGGCGAAGCGGTCGGAGAAGTTCTGGTAGTGCTGTTGGGCGAGCAGGGTGGTGGGCACCAGTACCGCCACCTGGCGGCCGCCGCTCACCGCCAGGAAGGCCGCCCGCATGGCTACCTCGGTCTTGCCGAAGCCCACGTCGCCGCAGACCACCCGGTCCATGGGCAGGGGCGAGGCCATATTGTCCAGGATGGCCTCTATGGTCCGCAGCTGGTCCGGAGTCTCCTCGAACGCGAAGGCGGCGGCGAAGGCGGCATAGTCCTCCGCCGGCGCGGGAAAGGCGAGGCCGGCTCGGGCAGCGCGGCGGGCATAGATGTCCAGCAGCTCCGCCGCCACGTCGTGGGCCTTCTGCGCGGCCTTGCGCTTGATACGGTCCCATTGATCGCCGCCCAGACGGTGCAGAGGGGCGTTCTCGGGGGAGGCCCCGGTGTAGCGTGAGATCAAATGGAGCGAGGAGACGGGGACATAAAGCTTGTCGCCACGGGCGTATTCCAGGGCCAGGAATTCCGTGGTCATGCCGCCCACGTCCAGGGTCCGCAACCCGAGATAGCGGCCGACGCCGTGATCCTCGTGAACCACGGGGGCGCCCTCGTGCAACTCGGTGAGATTGCGCACCACCGCCTCGCCGTCCCGCGCCCGGGCCCGCTGGCGGCGATCCTGGCGCACCTTTTCGCCATAGAGCTGGGTCTCGGTGACCAGGGCAAGGGCTTCCCCCTCCAGCCAAAGCCCCTCTTCAAGAGGGCCCACCGTCAAGCCCAGGGTGGCCTTGTCATCGAGGAAGCCGGCCCAGCCCTCGACCGGGGAAGGTCGCAGACCCAGACCCTTGAGGTTCTCCGCCAGCATCTCGCGACGGCCCGTGCTCTCGGCGACGAAGAGCAGCCGCCGCCCCGGCGCGGCGAGGAAGTTCTTGAGTTGGGCAGCGGGCTCACTGATGCGGGCCTGGATGGCCAGGGGGGGCAGGGAGGCGGTGGCAAAGTTCGTCAGCCGGGAGAATCCCCGACGGCGCTCGGCTACCTCGAAGGACTGGTAGAGGACTCCGGTCAAGGCGTTGAGGCGGTGGGCCAGCTCATCCGCCGCCAGATAGATGGCCCGCGGCGGCAGCAGGGGCCGATCCAGGTCATGGCGGCGCTGCTCATAGCGACGCTCCACGGCGTCGAGAAATCCGACCGCTGCCTCACGGCTGCCCTCGGCCTCGATCAGCAGGACCTGGTCCGGCAGATAATCGAAAAGGGTGGCGGTCTCCTCGAAGAAGAGGGGCAGATAGTATTCCAACCCCCCGGGCACCCCCCCGTTGGAGACCTCCCGGTAGACCAGGCTGTTTTGCGGGTTGCCCTCGAACAGGGCGCGATA